>JBDLUR010000071.1:0-14635 GCA_039805205.1 Bacteroidota bacterium | reverse complement strand
CATCATCTATTCTGATCCCAAAGATGATGGATATGTAGCAGGTGATGTTTATCCCAATGGGCCTTATCGTCCACAGCAAGGTGTGCAAAGAGGTTCTGTAATGGATATGCCTGTATATCCTGGTGACCCAACTACCCCTGGCTATGGATCAACTGCTGATGCAAATCGTTTGAAAAGAGAAGAGGTGACCACTATAATGAAGATACCCGTATTGCCAATCTCTTATGAAGATGCATTACCCTTGTTACAGTCATTGGGTGGTCCAGTTGTTCCTGATGCATGGAAGGGTGGCCTTCCAATTACTTACCATGCTGGTCCGAGTACACAAAAAGTAAGATTACACTTAGCATTTAACTGGGACATCAAACCATTGTACAATGTGATTGCTAAAATGAAAGGTAGTGTTTACCCTGATGAGTGGGTTATTAGAGGCAATCATCATGATGGATGGAATTTAGGTGCAGCTGATCCCATCAGTGGGATGGTTGCCGAAATGGATGAAGCCAGAGCGATAGGCGAATTGGCAAAGCAAGGCATGAGGCCCAAACGGACAGTAGTTTTTGCCGCTTGGGATGGAGAAGAGCCTGCGTTGTTGGGATCTACTGAATGGGTTGAAGATCATGCACAAGAATTACAACAGAAGACGGTCGCCTATTTGAATTCTGATGGCAATAGTAGGGGTTTTATAGGCATAGGCGGATCGCATGCTTTGGAAGGATTTTTTAATGAAATCGCAGCAGATGTTATTGATCCACAAACTGGAGTAAGTGTTAGAGATAGGCGTTATGCAAGAATGTTGGCCACTGCAGATAAAAATGCACGCGCAAGAATGTTAGGAAATAAATACATGAAAATTGAAGCACTGGGTGCAGGGTCTGATTATTCACCCTTCTTTCAACACTTGGGTATTCCCTCAGCTAACATTGGATTTGGAGGAGAGGGTAGTGGTGGAGAATACCATTCTATTTATGATTCATATGATCATTTTGTGCGTTTCAAAGATCCAGGATTTCAATATGGTGTTGCACTGGCGAAGACTGCAGGAAGGTCGATGTTGAGATTGGCAAATGCTGATGTTTTGCCTTTTGATTATCAAACACTCACTAATACTATTTCTGGTTACCTGACTGATGTTAAAGGGTTGATAGATCAAATGAGGACGGATGTAGAAATGGAAAATAAGTTAGTAGATGAAAAAGTTTTTCAATTGGCTGCTGATCCTAAGTCGACTAGAGCTTTGCCATCAAAGAGTTCTTCCATTCCTTATCTAGAATTTGGAAATCTTGACAATGCACTCTTCGCGCTGTCGGCATCATCACAACAATTAAAGTCGTTGTTGGCAAACGCAGATCAGTTAAGTGCTGATCAATTAAGTAGACTCAATAAAATTTTATTTACTGCAGAACAAAGCTTGTTGAGTGAGAAGGGTTTGCCACGTAGACCCTGGTACAGGCACCAAGTTTATGCACCTGGGTTTTATACTGGCTACGGTGTTAAAACATTGCCAGGTGTTAGAGAAGGGATAGAAGAAAAAAATTGGAAAGAAGCACAGGAGAGAATCTTAGTGCTGACTAACACGCTCGGTAATTTCAATGCTGTTATTCAGCAAGCTATCGGTATCTTAAAATAATGAAACTAAAAGCTGATTTTTTACAGAGTATTGAGCATTGTCAAGGGTTTGATGAAGAGGCATTCATTGCATCCCATCATTCATTGCCTGTGGTTTCTATAAGAATAAATCAGGCTAAGGTTAATTCATGTGCGGATGTTATTGATGTTGCTAATGTAGATTCACAGGTTCCATGGTGTGACGGTGCTTTTGTTTTAAAAGAACGACCTTCTTTTACACTTGATCCTCTGTTTCATGCTGGATCATATTATGTGCAAGAAGCATCGAGTATGTTTTTGCAGCATGTAGTGAATCAATTATTTGATGATGGTATTCGGTATAAAGCATTGGATTTGTGTGCTGCACCTGGAGGGAAGTCGACCTTATTAGCAGGAATGCAGCAATTTGGTTTGATTGTATCTAATGAAATTATTCAGTCACGGGTATCGGTTTTACAAGAGAACATCATCAAGTGGGGGGAGCTGAAGGTGTTGGTGACGAACAATGATCCAAATGATTTTCAAAGATTACCTGGGTATTTTGATTTTGTTGTTGTAGATGCGCCTTGTAGCGGAAGTGGTCTATTTAGAAAAGATGAAAAGGCGATGACTGAGTGGAACGCTGATCTTGTTGATTTCTGTGCTGCACGTCAAAAACGAATTTTACATGCTGCCAGTGAAACACTTGCTGATGGGGGGTACTTATTTTATTCCACCTGCTCTTTTTCTGAACAAGAGAATGAGGCCAATCTTGATTACTTAATTGATACCGGATTGTTTGAGTCAGTTGCTATTCCTGTTGAGGAATCATGGAATATTGTACATGCTATTTCTGAAAAACATGGAGCACATGGATATCGATTTTATCCACATAAAATTAAAGGGGAAGGGTTTTTTTGTGCAGTTTTAAGGAGAACTGGACTGTCTAGTACTAATTCAATCAGCTATCCAACATTGCCTAAATCTTTAACGCTGAAAATTGATTTGGGTCATTGGGTAAGGGGTGCTGAACAATTGCATTTTTTTCAAAAATCAGAAGAAGTTTTTGCATTTGATGCTGAGAACGCACATGAGTTGGGTATGATAGCAAGTGTATTGAAATTACGTAAATCGGGCTTACGCCTTGGGGAGTTGATTCGAGATGAGTTCATACCCAATCACGAATTAGCCATGTCAACTGCCCGAAGTGCGCTTATTCCTCATGTTGATCTAGATCTTAAGCAAGCGTTGCAGTATCTGAGAAGAGAAACATTAGATCTTGGGGATGTTCCAAAAGGATGGTTACTTGTTCAATACAAGGATGTTGCTTTGGGTTGGATTAAACAAGTGCAAGGGAAAGCGAAGAATCATTATCCCTTAAATTGGCGAATTTTAATGAGGGGATGACTATATGTTAAAATTGATCTTTCTATAAGTACACAAATGGCTTTTTGCTATCTTTGAGCGTACTGTATTTTATAATTGTAAGCGGCTAATATGAAAGCAATTCTCTTTTTTCTTTTGTTAATCTTTTCGTTGCAGGCAATTGCTCAGCAGCCAAAATTATATGCGGCTAAGAATGAGAGAGGTATTTACATTGAGCACAAAGTTCAACCTAAAGAGAACTGGTACAGTGTTGGAAGGATGTATGCTATCAGTCCAAAAGAGATAGCAGCATTTAATGGACTTAGCATGGACAAGGGTTTGTCTATTGGTCAAGCACTGAAGGTGCCTTTAACCGCATCCAACTTTATACAAACTGCATCAACAGTCGGTTTGCCTGTTTATCATATTGTCCAGCCCAAAGAGGGTTTATTAAAAGTAGCTTCAACATATGAGTTGAGTTTGGCTGGGATTAAAAGTCTCAACGGATTAACTACCGATCAAGTAAATATAGGGTATCAATTGGTGGTTGGTTATATTGGTACAACAGGTCAAGTCATTTCATCTTCTACTCCAACCTCTGGTGCTTCAACAACTACTGCTGCTACTACGTCAACTACTTCAAACACAGCTACATCAACTAATGCTACCTCTACAAAAACAGGATCTTCCCAGACCACTGTAACAGCTCCGTCTGTTGTTAACACAACAGCACAGAAAACTCAGCCTGCAGTGTCAACAGCAGTGCAAAAGCCAGTTGTTGTAACTGAAAAGCCAAAAGAGGAAACACCTAAAGTGGCGCCAAAGGCAGTTGAGAAAGTTAATCAGCCCAAAGTCCAAAACACTGAAGTAAAACCAACAGTTGCTGGATCAAACAATTATTTTGCTACTGGTTTCAATCAACAATCAAAAGAAGGCAAGGAGCAAAAACTTGAAAATCCTGTTTATGGAATTTTCAAAAGTTCAAGCGGCTGGCAGGATGGCAAATATTATATCCTGATGAATGATGTAGTGCCAGGTACCATTGTCAAATTGACTGTAAACGAAACAGGGAAAAGTGTTTACGCGAAGGTGTTGGGTGCTGTTCCTCCAGGAAAAGAGAGTGAAGGAATGGCACTAAGATTGAGTAATGCAGGTGCAGCAGCATTGAGTATGCCTGACGGGGAGATGCGTTCTCTTGTTGTAGTTTGGTACAAATAATCATATTCTAGTCCTCTACATTGTATAGCTTTGGCTAACCAGAATAAATAAGCTTTATGTCACTTGCTTTTCAGCTGTACAGAATTTTAGTGCCAAAGCCCATTCGTACAAAAATATTATTGTCTCGTTTACAAAAACAGATACCAGCTTATCATGAAGCTTCTGTTGGTTATAGTGAGGATCAAGAGAGAAAGGATGTTGTTGATTATGTACGTAATTATGGTGTTCAAATTTTCCCTTATCATTTCACAAAGAACTATAAGCAGGATGATATAGAGGTGTTTCATGATAATGAACACGGAATGCACTATGTATTACAAGGAGACAAACGTCTTTATTTTAAAAAGAAATGGTCGGTTAACAGGATAAAAAAATCTTTCCATGATTTAACCTTGGAGCAAGATGAAAAGAGTCCTCATCGTTATTTGTCGAATGATTTTGATTTGGATGAAAACGATGTGTTGGCTGATTTTGGTGCTGCTGAAGGCAATTTTACATTAGCAGTAATTGACCGCATCAAAAAAGCCTATTTGTTTGAATATGATCCTGAATGGATTGAAGCATTGCGTTTAACCTTTAAACCTTGGCAGGACAAGGTAGAAATAGTCCCCAAATTTGTATCAGATAAAAACGATGAAAAGCATTGTTCCGGAGATGTGTTTTTTAAGGATAAATCGATTAGTTTTTTGAAGATTGATGTTGATGGTGGAGAGCGAGGTTTGTTGAGAGGGTTTGAGCAAACGATCAAAGAAAGTAGTAAAATGAAAATTGCGCTTTGCACTTACCATCAACACGATGATGAGCGTGAGTTTACAATATGGTTACAACAAAAGAATTACCAGGTTGAACCTTCTCAGGGATATATGATCTTTCACTACGATAAGAAATTAAAAGCTCCTTATATAAGAAGAGCATTAATTAGGGCTACAAAACATATCCAATGAAATGGAAGCTGCTTAAATCAGAGTATTTATTCAAAGACCTTTGGTTTACAGTTAGAAAAGATACCTGTGAGCGTTCAGGGGGGCAATTAGTAGATCCTTATTATGTCTATGAATTTCCAGAATGGGTGACAGCCGTTGCAATAACTAAAGAAGGTAAATTTATTTTTGAAAGGCAATATCGTCATGCTGCTGGGTTGACGATGCTTGAGATCCCAGGTGGCTGTGTGGATCCAGAAGACAATAATTTACAAGATGCCATTGCAAGGGAGCTTAAAGAAGAGACGGGTTATACATTCGACAACTATATTTATTTAGGAAAGACTTCTGCAAATCCTTCAACCCATAACAACTGGATGCATTTTTTTCTTGCATCAGGAGGTGAACTAACAGGAGAGCAGCAACTTGATCAAAATGAAGAAATTGAACTGGTTTTGTTAAGTCTAGAAGAAGTCAAGGATTTGTTGAAGAAACAAGAGGTCATGCAAAGTATGCACGTGACTGCCTTATTTTATGCTTTGCATAAATTGGGCGAACTCAATTGGTGAGAAAACGTTTTCTGTCGACTTCCCCTACAACAAAAATGCTCCCGCATACAAGCATAAGATCTTCCTTATTTGCCTTTTCTTTAAAATGCTGAATGGCATCATTTACATTCTCAAAGCATTCTCCATTTAATTGATAATTGACTGCCATTTCTTTCAATTGAACAGGATCTAATGCCCTTGGTAAATGCGCTCTAGTGAAGGCGTATTGTGCATGCTTGGGCAATAGTGATAATACCTCGTTAACATCTTTATCGGCTGAAATACCAACTACCAAGAAGAGGTTTCTAAAATTAAATCGCTTCAGTTGTTCAAGCATTTTTTTTACTCCATCAGCATTGTGCGCTACGTCTAAAATGATCAATGGGGATCTTGAAATGGTTTCCCATCTTCCATGTAAGCCTGTATTGAAGATTACTTTTTTAATGCCATTTTGGATGGACGGCTCATCAATCTGCAAGCTCAGTTGACGTAATAGGTCTATAGTTGTGCGGACGGTAATAATATTCTCTTGTTGATAGCTACCTGCGAGAGGAGAATGATAGATTAACGGCCTGCTATTGTTTGTTTGGGTTAGTTGAATGGAAAGGGTGGTGGGATGATCTTCAATAATACTAGAGGACCAAATTTGATCAGCAAAGTATATAGACGCATTTTCCGACAAAGCTTTTTGTTCAAACACGCCTTGTGTCTCAGGCTGGGTCTTTCCAATAACTACGGGAGTGTCGGTTTTAATGATCCCCGCTTTTTCAGCAGCAATTTTATCTAGGGTGTCACCTAAGATCTGCACATGGTCGTAGCTTATATTAGTGATTACTGAGATAATTGGTTGAATAACATTGGTGCTGTCTAGTCTACCTCCTAATCCCGTTTCGATAACCGCAATATCCACTTCCTGTTGGGCAAAATATTCAAATGCCATGCCTACGGTTACCTCAAAAAAGGAGGGTCCAATTTCTTCTATTAGCGGGGTTATTTTTTGCGTGAAATCAATAACGGCTGCTTCGGGGATCATTTCACCATTGACTTTTATTCTTTCTCTGAAATCTTCCAAATGAGGGGAAGTGTATAATCCTGTTTTATAACCTTGCTCTTGAAGGATAGAAGCTAACATATGGCTTACAGATCCTTTACCATTGGTGCCAGCAACATGAATGGATTTAAATCTGGTTTCTGGATTATTTAAATGTGAACAAATGGTCAGCGTATTCGCCAGATCCATTTTTAAGGCCGCCATACCCGTTTTACTGAACATGGGTAGTTTGGAATAGAGATATTCAACAGAAGCTTTGTAGTTCATGCTGCAAAGATATTGTATCTTCGAACCCATGAGTATGTTCATGTGGCTGCCAATGTCGGCTTTTTTATTAGTAACCGTTATTTTGCTATTTTATTACCTCAGGTATTTCCGTTTACTGGCATTTCATAGGCCAAAAGAAAAGGAATTCTCTTTTGAACACGCCGTTAGTGTAGTGATTTGTGCACGTGATGAAGCAGATGAAATTGAAAAGAATTTACCTGGTGTATTAGCCCAGCAGTACCGCAGTACACACGAAATAGTTGTGGTAAACGACAATTCTCAAGACGATACCAAATTCTTGCTAGAAGGCTTGTACAAAGATTTTAAGCAATTGCACATTGTTGAGCTAAAACAAGAAGCTGTTCACATACCAGGGAAAAAATTCCCTTTGTCTATGGGTATAAAATCGGCGAAACATGAAGTATTGTTGTTGACGGATGCCGACTGCATTCCAGCATCTGAGCATTGGATCAAGAAAATGCAATCAGCATTTCATTCAGGCATAGAAATTGTACTGGGTTATGGTGCTTATAAAAAAGAAAAAGGGATTCTGAATAAGATTATTCGTTTCGATACATTTCATACTGCCTTACAATATTTGTCTTTTGCAATTGGGGGAATGCCTTACATGGGAGTAGGCAGGAATTTAGCGTATAAAAAGGAGCTGTTTTACCGACAAAAAGGGTTTGCAGCTCATCATCATTTACCAGGTGGGGATGACGATTTATTTATCAATGGCTGCGCCAATAATGAGAATACTGCTGTGGTCATCGATCAAGAGGCATTTACCTATTCTACACCAGCTAAAAGATGGTCGGAATGGCTTGCACAAAAAGAGAGACACAATGCAACGGGCAAATATTATAAGCCTCAACACAAATGGGTGCTAGGAGCGTATATGTTGAGCCAATTTTTGTTTTATCCCTTATTTGTTGGTGCAATATTGACCTTTGATTGGAAGTGGGTATTGAGTATAATGGTCTTGAAATTATTGGTACAAGGGTTAGTATTCTTTAAGTCAATGAAACGTTTAGGAGAAGCCGATCTATTCTTCCTTTTCCCACTCTGGGATATATGGATGTTCTTTTATTATTTGCTATTCATGTCTTCATTATGGAAAACACCCAAGACCCATTGGAACTGATAACAAGTTATTTTTCTGATTTCACGCCAAAACAAATCGATCAGTTTAATCGGTTAGGTCCAATTTATGCCGACTGGAACCAAAAGATCAATGTTATATCTAGAAAGGATATAGATGCATTATACGAGAGGCACGTATTGCATTCTCTTTCTATTGCAGCGCAGTACCCATTTACACCCGGACTAGAAATTCTTGATATCGGGACTGGCGGAGGATTTCCAGGAGTACCCTTGGCTATTTTTTTTCCTGATGTGAAATTTCATCTTGTAGATTCTATTGCTAAAAAACTCAAAATTGTTGAAGCTGTAAAAGATGAATTAGGATTACATAACCTGACTTTTGAACATACACGTGCAGAACAAATCAAAGGGAGGAAATTTGATTTCGTTGTTTCAAGAGCAGTCGCCCCGCTTAAAGAGTTATGGTCTTGGGGCAAGCCTTTAATTAGAAATGCAAGACCAGTAGAGGAATTCAAAAATGGTTTAATCTGCTTGAAAGGTGGTGATCTTACACAGGAAATTGCAGACTCGCAATTGAGGCCATACGTGACTCCTATAGAGTCGATTTTTCCTGAAGCTTTTTTTGCAGAAAAGTATGTTCTATACGTCCCAATATAATGTAGCATTGGTTTTTTAGACTACATTTGTTGAACCATTCACGCTAACTGATCCTATTCTTTTTAACAATTATGGAAAACACCGCCGATAAAATTCGGGTTAGTATTGTTGAAGACAATCATTTTATTAGAGAATCATTGAAGAATATCCTTGATAACTCTAATGTTTGTTCAGTACAATATGATTTTAAATCGGCAGAAGAAGCATTAAATCACCTTTGTGATACTCCTCCCCATGTTGTATTAATGGATATTGATCTTGGCAAAATTTCTGGTATACATGCAGTGAAGTTGTTAAAGGAAAAATGTCCTAATGTTCAATTCATGATGTGTACTGTGCATGAAGAAGATGAAAAGATATTTGAAGCATTGGCTGCTGGTGCAAGTGGGTACATTTTAAAAGATACGAAGCCTCAAGAACTGATAACTGCGATTCAAGAATTGGTAAATGGGGGTGCTCCCATGAGTAGTAAAATCGCCAGAAGGGTAGTGACTAGCTTCCGACAAAAAGAGAATGAAAAAAGTGAAAATCATCTTGAATGTCTCTCTAGTCGTGAATACGAAATATTAGAATTGTTGGTAAAAGGTCAACTCTATAAAGAAATTGCTTTACAATTAAATATTGCACAGGAAACAGTCAGGAAGCATGTTTATAACATCTACAAGAAGCTTCACGTAAACAACCGAGTAGAAGCTTATCACAAGTTTTACGGTAATTAATTATTTGTCAAGACCTGCGATAAATTGTTTTACCTCTTCAATTTTTGATTTAGTATCATTGATTAACTGCTGGAATTCTTTGGAGGATGATTCAAAGTGTTCTCCCTTTGCTTTCTTATCCATAAAGGCATTGTAGCCGGCTAGCAAAGATTCTAATTCAAAAATGATAAAGCTTGGACTGTGCTTATGAATCAAAAACTTTAAATTCTCTGTTTCTGTTAAAAAGGGCAACTCTGAAAAAACGGCTAAAAAATGTTCAAAATCATTTAAGAAAATAGAAGCAATTCTTCTGTTTAAAACAGAATCCTTACCTGTCATGCTATTCAGTCTTTTAAATTCCATACTCAAAGAAGTTGACTGCTTGTTGAAAGAGGAAGATTAAGGTCAATTGCTATAATAATTTAAGTAAAAATACTTAATGTTCTTAAGAAAAAATAATCACAATCAGTATAGTTACTGCTAAGTTATTGACAACTATTTATGCAAGGGAATGCCATTTAGTTGATGGAGCAGTGATACAACGCTTTCGTCTGTTAGTTGCTCAAAATCATGGTAATAAGCACTTATCCCAGTGAATTGTTGAGCAACAATGCAACAGATGGTTTCGTCTGCAACTTTCTTTAATTGCTGATAAGTGTTAAAAGGACAAACAGGTGTTGCTACTGTAATTTTTTTAACGCCATTTTCTCTGAGTTCTTGTATCGCTAATTCAATGCAAGTGCCAGTTGCAATACCGTCATCTACTAAAATAATATTTTTATGTTTGATATTGTTGAATTCGATTTGATGATCGAATTTTATTTTCATATCTAAGATTCTTTTTCTTTCCTTTTGGATTAACGCTGTGATTTCTGGATGTTGTTCTTTGATGAAAACATCATTATGAAAAAGTATATTTTTTTCAGATACAGCACCTATTGCAAACTCACTATTTATGGGGTGCCCAATTTTTCTGACAAGTATTAATTTCAAGGGCAGGTGTAGTGTTTTGGCAATGACCATTGCTACAGGTATTCCACCTCTAGGTATAGTAATGACATAATCAGCAACTATGTTTTTCTCAGCCAATAAGGTTGCTAATTGTGTTCCGGCATCTTCTCTGTTTTCAAACCGCATGGATAATATTATTGGCGTTCAAATCTTCCGCATTTCTCATTTATCTTGATCCTAAACATAATTGGCTTAATTCTGCCTTTGTCAGAAAGTTCATGCCCTATCCCCTCATCATGTTCATGTAAATGTATACTTGAGCTAGTAAGAAGGGGCATGACCTTATTGGTCAATAAGGTCCTAGCTTCCTCCAATTCTTCTTTCTCTAGTTCTTCAAATTGGCCAAATACAACGGCGCTCTGCCAATTTGAAATGTCATTGGCTATATCAACTTCAAAACATACATTGGGGTTCTTCCTAAGCACTTCCATCTTTTTGCCCTCATAGGAATGGCCATATATATAGGTGCCGTCATAGGCGAAAGTTATAGGTACGATATAAGGATATTTGTCTTCACAACAAGCTAATCTTCCAACTAGCTGACTGGTTAGAATATTATTGATTTGTTGCTCGTTTAGCTCGCCATTCATGCATGAAAATTTTACTCAAAGTATGCTTGCTTAAAAGAGTAGTGCATGATGTTAGTCAGCTAAATCAATGAGTTTTGTTTCTGTTTTTTCTACATTTGTCGCTGCAATACAACACCTCTTCCCAGATTTTCTCCCATTTTTTTCTCCATAGAAATGGCCTGTTGCAAACGGGACAAATTTTTTCAGGGAAATCCCTTTTCTGCTTCATTTTCATTTGCGTTGTTTTATGAAGTAAAAAGTAAATAACTTAAAAACAACCCTAAATGTTCGATAGGCCATCCATTGTAATAATTTTTCAATAATCCCTTGAGATGCATAAAACACTTTTGGATTGACTCTAATGCAGTCCTTTTCAATTATAGTATTGAGCTGATTTTTTACTTGTGAGGCAAAGTTTTTTTCTTCAACATCAATGTTTAGTTCTATGCTGGCTAGGGCACTGATGTCGTTAATATTGTATGAGCCAATTGTTACAATTCTATTGTCGCAAACAGCAATTTTACCATGTAATACATTGGTTTTGTATTCATATATGATTATCCCATTTCGCAATGCCCAAGCATACAGGTATTTCTCTGCATATTTAGCAATACCTATATCAGAAGTTGAGGCTAAAATTAACTTGATACTTACCCCTCGTTTGATGGCAGTTATCATACTGGCTCTTATAAAATTACTGGGGATAAAATAGCTAGACATGATAATGATTTCTTGTTGAGCATTTTTCAATATCTCCATGTAGCTCGCGGAAATCTGATTCAGATTCATGACCCAGTCGTTTCTTCTGATCCGCATAGGGCAATGTAAAGAGGTGTTGATTTTAGGCAGAACATTTTTTTTATCGAGGTGTACAATTTTCTTACTCCACTTTGCATAGAAAAAATTGCATAGTTTATGTAGTTCATAAGCAATATCCCCCTCAATTAAAATAGCCCAATCTAGCCAGGCTGGATCTTCAGGCATGTCATTGTATCTATTTGAAATATTAATTCCACCTACAAGTGCTTGTATACCATCGACTACCAAAATTTTGTGATGTAGTCTTCTGCCAAAATAAAATTGTTCGCTTTTAAAAATTGGATTAAAAAATCGAAGTTGAATTCCTGCATTCCTGAGTAATTCTTTGAATGAATTCGAGAGTTTTCGAGACGCATAACCGTCAAGTAAAACTTGAACCTCAATGTTTCTTTTTCTTGCCTCAATTAATTTATGCGCGACCGCATTTCCGGTTTCGTCTTCGTCAAAAATATATACCTGTAGTTGAATGCTTGTGTGTGCTTGGTCGATTAGTTTTAAAAGCGTTTTAAAATAGGGTTCCCCGCCTCTAATAAGGGTTGGTTGGTTGTGAAAGGAATAGCTGGATTTTACTTTGCTGGCTGAAGACATGCCTGATTTTTATAAACCTAAGAGATTCAAATCATCTAAATAATGATTTTTATCAGTTAATAGCATAATCAAAACCTTGATTTACTGTTTAACCATCCTGTATTTATAAATTTCTCCCGTTACTGTTGTTAAAACTATTTGATAAACTCCTGCAGGCCATGATAGCGCATCAAGATTAACATTATTGCCACCTCTGAAAACGTTTTTGGATGTTTGCATCATGATTCTGCCATGCATGTCAATCACCATAATTTGAATCCCTTGTGCTTCCTTTACTTGGATATTTATTCTTCCACTATTTTGGAATGGGTTGGGAAAGGTTTTGATGATGATGTCTTCGAAATTGTCAGCTGGCCAGTCACCACAGGTACCCTTGTTTTGAAGATTTAGATCAATCCATTCTGCCCTTTGTTTGATCCATGCTTTCATTGCGTCTCTTTCTTCCTCATATGACCGAATAGGGTTTGTGCCACGCCACCATTGATTACCTGTCAAATTCCATTTTGCAAAATGTCTTGTTCTACCTTCTGTAGTTAGTACATCAGCTGAGTCAATGAGTTTATTGATGTTTTGCTCTGATAAAACATTTTTTCTAAGATCTAGCCACCTGCATCTCAAGGAGGAAACAAATGCTGTGTCAAGCATCAGTCTGTCCCACCAAAAAGGAATGAGGCCTGCACCATCACTCGGACAAACATAATTGAATTTATAGGCCCATCCCGAAACCAGACTACCATCACAGTAGTCGGCATTTTTGAAGCCTAAGTCGAAATCCCAGGCAGGTCCAGCTTTTATCCTACCATCAATAAGATTTTTATTTTTATGGAAATAGGAACTTAATCTATAACCATCCACATTTCTACTGAGTTCGTTAATTATCAAAAAGTCTATGAAACTGCTGAGGTCTGCATGTTTTCTTACACCCAAAGATGGGTCCTGAAAATTCGGACCAGCTAAAGTTGTCTCAAAATCATCAACAGTTTGTTTGATATAATTTTTTTGCTGTTGGGTAATGTCTGCTAGTTTGGGATATACATAGGAGAATTGGCGTGTTGCAAGATTAGTTGCTCCCGGAGTAGGGTAATTGGAGAACCAGCCGTTGGCTCCTTTGTCAAGGCTGAAAATATATCCTCCAGTCAATTCGATACCGCTATTGTCTGTCGGTAAGAGTTTGCTGATATTTACTCTGCTTGAATCTCGTTTTATTTTTTCTGCCAACAAATAGATGCCCTGGTATTCATTATTCAAAATAAGCTCCACATAACGAACCCTTGAAGCCCATCTTCCCATTTGTCTTGTGAGTGTATAAGCGAGGTAATTCCTCATCATGGTTTTGTCCATATAAGGGGCATAAAGTACCCAGTCGCTTTCAGGAGGCATACCCAAAAGCGGAGTTGGCAACTCCAAGCCGGCAGCATCCCTTAGTTCTATGTCATACGATCTTAAGGGTTGCCCTTGCGAAGATTGCCCCCTGAGTTCAATTCCTATTTTACCATTAAATTCATTGGGGCTATCCGTGCTTTTATTTCGTTTGCCTACACCATTATTGATAACGCTAAAATCTGCGGTTATTTTGGGGTCATTTAAAATGACTCCACCTTTGGTATCAATCTTTAGTAAAGGTAGATCAGTGTCTATGATGGTATTACTTTGAGCAATTGTGAAGCCCAATACAGTAAAAAGCAATAGGAGGAGGATACTAGATTTTTTCATAACAACAACGCCTTCTATAAAAATAGGTAATCAGCGGGATAAAGACAGCATTTAGTGTGATTTTTCCCCATAGAGAAAAGGGTGCAATTGCTTTCGTATTTTTGACATCCTTCATTATTGAATAAAATATGGCCAAAAGCGTACAGGATACTCCACTCATGCAACAACACAGGGCGATTAAGCAGAAATACCCTGATGCTATTCTGTTGTTCCGTGTGGGGGATTTTTACGAAACTTTTGGTGAAGATGCTATTCGTGCTTCTACTGTACTAGGAATAACGCTTACAAAAAGAAATAATGGTGCGGCTTCCTCACTTGAGTTGGCTGGCTTTCCGCATCATGCTTTGGATACCTATTTGCATAAATTGGTTAAAGCAGGATATAGAGTGGCTATTTGTGATCAGTTGGAGGATCCAAAACAGGCTAAAGGAATTGTGAAAAGAGGGGTGACAGAAATGGTCACACCCGGACTAGCTACACATGATAAATTGTTGGAGCATACAAGCAACAATTTCTTGGC
>JBDLUR010000070.1:0-5193 GCA_039805205.1 Bacteroidota bacterium | reverse complement strand
TCGTTTGCGCAGTCGACTTTGACTATCATCAACCAATCTTCTACATTTAAAGCTTCCATACAAGCCAACCCCAAACTAGAACTCATTGAACTTAAAACAGCAGTTCCGCATATTCGATATGACCTGAAATATGCCACTACAGATAATTTTACCTCCGTTCGCCTCTACCCCTCCAATACACAAAACACTTTTTTGAGACAAGAACCGGCTCAAGCTTTGGCAAAAATTGCGAAAGTATTAGAAGCAAAGGGACTGGGAATTTTAGTATGGGACGCTTACCGTCCTTACCATGTAACTGTCAAATTTTGGGAGTTAATCAAAGACGAACGCTATGTAGCCAACCCTGCAAAAGGAAGTGGACATAACAGAGGCATTGCTATTGACATGACATTATATGATTTAAAAACTGGAGCTTTATTAGATATGCCGACAGCCTTTGATGACTTCTCTGAAAAAGCGCATCATGGAGCTGACAATGTTTCTTCAAGACAAAAAGAAAATAGAGAGATGCTGAGAAATCTAATGGAACAACATGGATTCATCAAATTTCAAACGGAATGGTGGCATTACTATTGGCCCAACGGAGAACAATATGATATACTCGATTTCAATTTTAAGCAAATCAAAAAAATGAACAGTGATTCTTCAAAATAAACAGATCATCATCATGGGCGGTACAGCCGGAATGGGATGGGCTGCAGCAAAGAAATTTGTTGATGAGGGTGCTCATGTAATTTGTGTTGGCAAACCTCAAGAAACTCTTATAACAGCTGAACACATCACAACCCTTTTTGCTGATGCAAGAGAAGCCGATACAATGACAAAAGCGATTGAGCTTTGCATTGAAAAATATGGAAGCTTTGACGGTTTGTTTCATGTTGCAGGAGGAAGTGGAAGAGCTTTTGGTGATGGCCCATTAGACCAAATGTCACTTGAGGGTTGGAACGAAACAATGGCATTAAATGCAACTACGGTTATGCTTTCCAACAAAGCAGCCATTGATTATTTTATACAACACAACAAATCTGGTTCAATTGTAAATCTATCTTCGGTATTGGCTACACATCCTGCACCAGGTTTCTTTTCTACACATGCCTATGCAGCTGCAAAAGCAGCTATAATAGGATTATCAACTACCACTGCTGCCTATTATGCAAAAAACAACATCAGGATCAATGTCATTTCTCCTGGTTTAGTTGAAACACCAATGTCAACTAGAGCAGCACAAAATGAAAATATCATGTCTTATATCAAAACCAAACAACCATTAGATGGTGGACGAATTGGACATGCAAATGATGTAACTTCCCTTGCCGCTTTGTTAATGTCTGATCAAACTTCATTTGTAACCGGACAAAATATAGCAATCGATGGAGGTTGGTCGGTTTCAGAGGGACAAATGGCACAATAAAAAATCTATACATGGATGAAATAAAAAAATACATAGACAAGAGCAGAGCAATTTGTGATGTGGTTGAAGCACAATCTGCAGCAATTGAAACAGCAGCCAACTGGTTTGCACAAACTATTTTAGCCGGCAGAATGGTGCATGTATTTGGTTCTGGTCACAGTAGAATAATGGTTGAAGAAATGTGGCCACGTTATGGCTCTTTCCCCGGCTTCAATCCTATTGTTGAACTTTCACTTACTTTCCATAATCTCGTTGTAGGTGCAAACGGACAGCGCCAAGCCATGTTCTTAGAAAATGTTTCAGGCTTTGCAAGTAGAATCCTACGCAACTTTACTTTAAGCGATCAAGATACCGCCTTGATTATTTCATCTGGTGGCACCAATATTGTCCCCATTGAAATGGCTGAAATTTTTCAACAAAAAAATATCAAAGTCGTTAGCATCCTCACCAAAGCACATTCTGAAGCAAGTAAGAGCAAGCGTTCAGATGGAAAAAAATTAGGTGATTTTTCTGACTTAATTTTAGACACGGGTGCGCCAGTCGGTGACGCCATGATAACAATACCCAACCTTCCAACGCCTGTCGCTCCCGGCTCAACCTTAGGCGGTGTATTGATTATTAATTCAATCAAAGCTAGAGTGGCTGCTTTATTAACAGAAGCTGGTCATCCTCCTACCGTGCTATCATCAGCAAACACAGTGGGTGATGAAGAGGCAGTGCGACTATTTGAATCTGCTTACGATCAACATGCTGTAAGACTTACACAACTTTATCAATTTTAAATACCCCTTATGCAACCCATCCCCATTAGAACAACAGTAGTAGGAAGTTATCCATTCCCAGGTTGGTTAGAATTTTCAACACAACATCTAAGTGCTTTCGGTGCAGCAGATATTGAAGAGATGGCAGAAGATGCTGTAACAACAGCTATCCACGATCAAGTTACTGCAGGTTTGGATGTGATTACAGATGGAGAACAAACAAGATTTGACTTCAATCTTTCCTTTTATGGTTTCATCAAAGGAATTCAACCCAATCATACAGAGACCAGAAAATTTGGTCCACCTGCCCATGATCAACGAGGTAAACACAGCATTGTTGATGAACTCATAGCGCCAAACGGACTAGGAGCGGTTAAAGAGTTTTTACGATTAAAAAAATTAGCTCCAGCAGGGCCAACACTCAAATGCAGTCTGCCTGGGCCATATACCTTAAGCGGAAGATTATTACCCAATAAACAATACAAAGACAGATGGGATATTACAGCTGCACTTACGCCTATCATAAGAAAAGAATTGGAAGATTTAGTTGCAGCAGGTTGTACTGAAATTACACTAGACGAACCCTCGATGAGTTGCTATGCGTATAAAGAGGATACCAAAAAGTTTGTCGAGGTGTTTAACAATACAGTATCTACAATTAAAGGGAAATGCAGACTCTCTACACATCTCTGTTTTGGGAACTTCAAAGGAAGACCTGTTGGATTCAGAAGCTTGAAGCCAATGCTTCCAGATTTCTTGGATTTGAATGTTGATGAAATGCATATCGAGATGGCCAATCGTGAATTCGCAGAAATAGAATTACTCGCGCAGTTTGCTGAAAAACTTGATGTCTCTGTAGGTATCATCGATGTGAAAAATTATTATGTGGAAACTGTAGCGGATGTAAAAGAAAGAATCAAGAAATGCTTGGAATATGTTCCAGCAGAAAAACTTTCTGTTGCTCCAGATTGCGGATTGAGTCAGACTGCTAGATGGGCAGCCAAACAGAAATTAATTAATATGGTGGAAGGAGCTCGTCAAATGCGATAAAATGATCAAAGCACTAAGAAAAGATCAAGCATTACTAGATGATATCCTGCAACACGAAGAGTCAACTGATCTTCATTGTTGGTGGCTGGGCCAAAGCGGATACTTGATTCAATACCAAGGAAAACGACTTTTACTTGACCCCTACTTATCAGATTCCCTGACGGTAAAATATGCGTCAACTGATAAGCCACACGAAAGAATCAGTGAATTGGTAATTGATCCTGCTATGCTTCCACGCATCGATGTTGTTACTTCTAGTCACAACCACACAGATCATTTGGATGCAGCAACGCTTCAACCAATTCTACAACACTCGCCTGCTTGCAAATTGATTATCCCCGAGGCAAACAGAGATTTTGTAGCAGAAAGATTGCATATTGACGCAACGTTTCCTATTGGATTAAATGATGGCGAGACTTATCAGGATGAAACATTCAAGATCACTGCTATCCCTGCAGCGCACAATGCTATCGACAGAAATGAAGCGGGACAATGTCGCTACTTAGGTTATTTCATCACAGTAGGCGGTTTACGCATCTACCACAGTGGTGATACTTTGTATTATGAGGAAATGGAAAATTTGATTCGAAATTTTTCACCTCATGTTGCATTATTACCCATCAATGGAAATCTACCTTCAAGAAAAGTAGCTGGTAATTTGAATGCAGAGGAAGCAATTGATCTTGCAAAATCATGTGAGATTCCCTATATCATACCTTGTCATTACGACCTCTTTGCTTTCAATACAGCAGATGTAAATGAATTCATCAATATCGCAAAAGCAAAGCAACAACCTTATTTGGTGTTGAACCTAGGCGGAAAATGTACTGGTAAAGAATTGGGGCTAGCTCAATAAGGATTCACC
The DNA here is from genome assembly GCA_039805205.1 of Bacteroidota bacterium. Taxonomy (GTDB): domain Bacteria; phylum Bacteroidota; class Bacteroidia; order Chitinophagales; family Chitinophagaceae; genus Pollutibacter. The sequence goes on along the minus strand of JBDLUR010000070.1, from coordinate 1,106 downwards.
TCTATTACTGCATCAATATTGATTGGACCATATACATGCGGAAAAGTATCCTGCACGGAAGGCGACCATTCAAATATAACTGGACTGGTTAGTTTATCCGAGTCTATAGAAAGTAACAAAAGATCATTACGACCCTCATAGTAACGGCGCTTTACATCAGCCAATTGGTTTTGCTGACTGCAATGAATAAAACCTTCATCTTTTAATGATGCAACGGTATAAGATCCTATCTCTCTAGCATAGTTCCAGCTAGCATCTGTTGTAATATGGTAAATAATGGGCATAATATTTTATGAATATACTCTTTTAATGCGTTGCTCGCGCAACATCAAATCTGCAAGTACCATTGCAGTGATTCCTTCCAGCACAGGTGGTACCCTTAATGCTATACAAAGATCGTGTCGACCCCTCACTGCAAAACTGTCTATTTGATCAGTTTCCCAATTGTAGGTTTGTTGTTCCTTTGGTGTTGAAGAAGTGGGTTTGATGGCAATTCTAAACACCAATTCATTGCTATTGGTGATACCACCAACTATGCCCCCAGCATGATTAGTGCGTGTTTTACCCTCTTTATTTTCTATTGCATCATTGTGATCAATACCAAACATTTTTGCTGCCTGAAAACCAGTTCCAAATTCAATACCACGCACAGCTGGAATGGCAAATGCTGCATGTGCAAGTAAGGACTCTACGGATTCAAAAAAAGGCTCTCCTAGTCCGATAGGTAAATCCTTAACACGACACTCAACAATACCACCTACGGAATCTTTTTGTTCAATTGCTCTTTGAAGACCTTTCTCAATATCTGATTCACCTCCAATCTCTGTGATGGTTGCAACAATTTTCAGTGGTGAAAGCATTTTTTTAGCTACTACACCAGCTGCCACCAAGCACAACGTCAATCTTCCACTAAAATGACCGCCGCCTCTGTAATCTTCAAAGCCTCCAAATTTTTCGTGTGCAACAAAATCAGCATGACCAGGTCTTGGAACTGCTCTTTGCTTTTCATAATCACCTGATCTTGTATTTTTATTTTCAAACAATAAGGTCAATGGAGCACCAGTGGTTTTGCCATTGAATACACCACTTTTAAACAAAGGAAGATC
>JBDLUR010000069.1:0-4454 GCA_039805205.1 Bacteroidota bacterium | reverse complement strand
ACTTTGATTCAAAAATCAAAAGATGAATTTTTGAAAGTCAAAGGCGATTACAAATATGAAGCGCTATTGGGCAACAGAAAGCCAGCCCTTAACTACCGCGATTAATTTCAAAAAAAATAATTGTTGAACATGAAAAATATTTTTCTGGGTGCATCCCTATTGCTTTGCCTAAACGGACTGGCTCAAAAGAAACAACTGAGTGAGCAACAAATGTTGCGCAATGAAAAAACAACAATCGTTACCCCACTACCACAAGTTTTAGGCTGGGTGAATGATGAGAGTTTTTTGATCAATAAGAAAGAGCATCCAGATTCTGCTTTCAAACCGTTTTTAGTCGACTGCAAAACAGGAAAATCAACCCCCTCAAGCACCAGTCTGCTCAGCAAAAAAGAAGCTGAGGTTTATACTGTGTCCACCCGTGAAGGAGAAATTTACCTCAGCTTTCCAGGAAGATCAAGCAGAAAACTGACTTCCACCCCAGAAACTGAAACCAACCCAACACTTTCTCCCGACCAAGAATGGGTGGCTTTTACAAGAAAAAACGACCTCTACACCATTCATGTTGCTTCAGGCAAAGAATACAGACTCACTAATGATGGAACAGATCTAATTCTAAACGGTTATGCGAGTTGGGTATACTTTGAAGAAATTTTGGGAAGACCAACACGTTACAAATCTTTTTGGTGGAGCCCTAACAGCAAACAACTCGTCTTCATGAGAATGGACGACACCAAGGTTCCCCTCTTCCCTATTTACAGCGAAGCTGGTCAACATGGTTATTCTGAAAATACCAGATACCCTAAAGCTGGTGATGCCAATCCGACAGTAAAAATTGGGTTTACTTCACCTGAAGGTGGTAGTGTTACTTGGGCCGACTTCAAAGAGCAGGATGACCAGTATTTTGGTATGCCTTATTGGACACCAGACGGCAACACTGCGCTAGTACAATGGATGAATCGTGGACAAGACCAACTCATTATTTATTCAGTTGATCCTACCACAGGAGTGAAAAAAGAACTCTATAAAGAAGAGCAAAAAACATGGATTGATTTAGACGATCAAGGTGGAAGAATCACTTTCCTGCCCAATAAAAAAGGTTTCATCCTACAAAGTGATAAAGATGGATGGGAACAATTGTATTGGCACAACATGGATGGAAGTTTGAAGAACAAAATCACCTCTGGTAACAATTGGAGCACGAATGTGCGCTACATCGACAGCGTTAAAAACATTATCTACTTTACTTCACGTGCGGAAAACTCTGCAAGATTTGATTTGTACAGAGTAGATCTTGATGGCAAGAATCAACAGCGTCTGACTTTTGGTGAGTATACACACAATGTTTCTCTTTCACCAAAAGGCACTTATTTCATCAGTACTTATTCAAATGCATCAACACCAGAAAAAAGTGCTTTAATCAACAACAAGGGTAAACTGATTCTTGATTTAGGAGATAGTAAGGGTGCAGATTTCGACAATGTTGAAATGGCAAAAACTGAAATCATCCGTATTCCATCAGAAGATGGAAAATATCAACTACCGATCAGAATTACTTGGCCTTTGAACTTTGATGCAACTAAAAAATATCCTGTCATGATCAATATCTATGGTGGTCCGAATGCAGGCACCGTAAGAGATGGATGGCAGTTTAACGGACTCACACAATGGTGGGCGAAAGAAGGTTTAATTCAAGTGGCGATGGATCACAGAGCCAGTGGACATTTTGGAAAAGAAGGCATCAATTACATGCACAGAAACCTAGGCAAATGGGAACTAACCGATTGGATCACCATTGTAAAATGGTTGAGAGCAAATGGTGCTGATGCTTCAAGAATTGGTATCGCTGGATTCAGCTACGGTGGTTACATGACAGCGATGGCACTCACTGCTGGAGCTGATTATTTTACACATGGTCTTGCTGGAGGAAGTGTAACCGATTGGAAATTGTATGATTCACATTATACTGAAAGATTCATGGATACCCCCGCTGAAAACCCTGAAGGTTATCAAGCAGGTTCAGTACTGTCTTATACTGATAAGTACAAAGGACTTTTAAGAATCTATCATGGTACAATGGATGATAATGTCCACATGCAAAACAGCCTTCAATTGGTGAAAAAATTACAGGATTCAAAAAAGCATTTTGAATTCATGCTCTATCCTGGCGGAAGACATGGCTGGGGTGGTAACCAGAATGCACATTCAACCAATGAAAACAACATGTTCATTTACAAGCACCTGTTGAAAAAAGACATGCCAGCATCATTAATGAGATAATCATTATGTCTTGCACATCATTATTTTTATTATCTTGACAACAACGAAAACTGCTTACCATGACTCCTACAAGATTATTTGATTTCCTGGATTGGCAATTGCAAAAATTCCCTCAGGAAGATATGCTGGCTGCCAAAGAAAATGGTGTTTGGAGAAAATACAGCACCCAAGAAATCAAACAATTGGCAGATAGCATGAGTATGGGATTGCTCAAAGCAGGTATTGGCTACCAAGATGGAAGTATTGAAGGCAGAGACAAAATTGCAGTCCTGAGTAATAATCGTCCAGAATGGCTCATACTAGATTTAGCTGTTCAACAAACAGGAGCGGTATTAACGCCCATCTATCCTACCATCAGTGTAAACGAATTAGAGTTCATCCTCAATGATGCATCAATTAAACTTGTTTTTGTAAGCGACCAAGAGCTATACGACAAAGTACAGTCGATCAGAGCAAAAACACCAAGCGTTCAAGCTGTTTATACGTTCAACCCTATTCAAGAAGCACTCAACTGGCGTGAATTATTACATTCAGGTGGTGTGCAGGAGTTAGAAGAACTAAAACTGTCCAAAGAAAGAGTAAAAGGAAATGAATTAGCCACCATCTTGTATACTTCCGGAACAACAGGATTTCCAAAAGGTGTGATGCTGAGTCACCATAACATTTTAGACAACATCATGAATGTGGAGGAACTGCTTGTGCCCGTTTGTGGCGCATCAGATCGTGCATTGAGTTTCCTTCCACTCAACCATATTTTTGAAAGGGTTATCAGCTACATCTATATTTTTAGAGGTGTTTCTATTTACTATGCAGAAAACTTAGATACGATAGGTGATAACTTGAAAGAAGTGAAACCCAACTTGTTCTCGACTGTACCAAGATTACTTGAAAAGGTATATGAGAAAATTATGAACAAGGGTAGAGAGCTCACCGGCATCAAGAAAAATTTATTCTTCTGGGCAGTTGCTGTTGGTAGCCGATACGAAGTTGATAAAAACATGGGCCTAGCCTACAACATCCAGCTGGCCATTGCCAATAAATTGATTTTCTCTAAGTGGCGCGAGGCATTAGGAGGAAATGTGAAGGCCATCGTAACGGGCGCTGCTGCTTGTCAGGTTAGGTTGCTAAAAGTATTTACTGCAGCGAAAATCACTATCATGGAAGGTTACGGACTAACAGAAACCTCTCCTGTAATAAGTGTCAATCATTACGATGCTTCCGGAAGAAGATTTGGAACCGTAGGGAAAGTAATTAGAAACGTTGAAGTGAAACTTGCTGAGGATGGAGAAATCTGTTGCAAAGGCTCCAACGTAATGATGGGCTATTACAAGCGACCTGATTTAACTGATGAGTGTATCGATAAAGATGGATGGTTCCATACTGGCGATATCGGTGTTTGGGTAGAAGGTCAGTTTTTGAAGATCACCGACAGAAAAAAAGAAATTTTCAAGACTAGTGGTGGTAAATATGTGGCACCTCAACCTATCGAAAATAAAATGAAAGAATCTCCTTTCATTGAACAGATGATTGTAGTAGGACCAGAAAGAAAATTCACAGCAGCATTGATTGTGCCTGCATTTGCCAATCTAAAAACATGGTGTGAGAAGAATGGTGTTGAGGCAACTACCAACGATCAGATGGTACACCATCCGAAAGTCCAAGAGCACTACAAATCCATCATTGAAAAATACAATCCTCAATTCAATCCCGTTGAACAAGTTAAAAAGTTCGAACTCTTAAATGCAGAATGGACCATCAATGGCGGTGAGCTTACACCTACTTTGAAACTGAAGAGGAAAGTAATCATGGAAAAATACGGAGATGCAGTTGAACGCATCTATGCTTCAGACGATCAAAAATAAATTTGCCCTGTTGGCATCTTGAAAAGTTTGTTGCGCTGGTAAGAAGAGAAAGCCAAGTATTCATCTTCATGCGTTCTGATCCAGTTCTGATAAGCATTTGGATCTGATGCTGGACCGAATAACCATTGGTTATAGGCCTCAAACAAACCCTCTCTCATCAAATAACGCATGTGATCAAACAATTGAAAGGCGTATTTATTCTCATTCGCATTGAACCAGTCGAGTAAGAACCTAGAACGAATAATTAGTAATGACTCTGGAGTAATACCACGCAACGACAATTCATTTTGTTTTCCCATGATGGTGAGAAAATCA
>JBDLUR010000068.1:0-3157 GCA_039805205.1 Bacteroidota bacterium | reverse complement strand
ATTCATATATCTTCCTATCCAAGAGTGATTTCAATGAACCACTCACAACCCATTCAGATCATTACAGCACCAATACTGCTTACAGCATAAATGCTTATTCAAAAGGAGAAGTCTTTATGGAACAGCTTGGTTATATTGTTGGGGCAAGTGTAAGAGATTCTATATTGCTGAGTTATTATAAAACTTGGAGATTCAAGCATCCGACTGTAAATGACTTTATGAAAATAGCAGAAAAAACCAGTGGCATTCAGCTTGATTGGTACAAAGATTTTTTTGTGAATACTAGTAAGACAATAGATTATGGAATAGATAGTCTTTGGGAAGAAGGTGGTAAAACCAAAATCAGACTTGAAAATTTTGGAACCATGCCGATGCCTATCGATATTGATTTGACTTTCAAAGATGGCAGTAGAGAAAAAGCATATATTCCTCAGTATTTGATGTTTGGAGAAAAAGCCAATGAAGAACCTGAAATCAAAAGAACGGTTGGTGAACCCTGGAAATGGACACATCCTAACTATGTAATTACCATAGACAGGAAATTATTAGATTTTAAAAAGATAGAGATAGACCCATTACAAAGAATGGCTGATGGGGAAAGAAGAAACAATAAGCTTGTTTTAAATTGGTAGACTAAACTACTTCTTGAAACCGATCTTTTATGTTTCTGAAAAGTTGAATGATTTGAGTAAACATCAAAGCCATTTCACTATTGGACTTTTCTTTAGTTTGATCTTCAATCTCAAAGATTAATCCATCTAGTACATCAATACCAATTGACTTGATCATCGTTTTTTCTCGATGCAAAATTCTTTTTGCATGCGTCCAGTTATTATCCAATAAACATTTATCCCATTCAACCAATGCAATATCTACCTCTTCAAGTAAGTACTTCAACATCTTTTTCAGTTGTATAGAATCATTACCAGACATTTCAGTAATCTTGGATAAGATAGTCCGGTTGATTTCTAAATAATGTTTTGCTCTACTTGAGCCCGACTTAAAGAAATTGCCTAATCGTTGTTGAAGCCTCTTTTGATCAATTGGTTTGGTAATGCAATCCGCAAAACCCAGGTTCAACATATGAATAACTTCTGATTTGAAAGCTGCTGCAGTCAGCGCAATAACCGGCAATTCATCACCATACTTCTTTCGAATATTGGCTAAAGTTGATGGCCCATCCATGACTGGCATCTGAATATCCATCAGCACTAGATCGAAACTTTTTTTATCAATCAATTCTAACGCATCTAAACCATTTTCAGCCTCATCTACGAATACTTGTAGATTCTTCAACATCAATGAAAATATTACACGATTTACTTTATTATCCTCAACTATCAAAATACGTTTACCAGCAATAAATGATTTTAAATCATCTTCTGCATGTGTAATTGCTAAATCTGCATCAGCAGCTTTAGCAAAGGGAATTTGTATAAATACTTTTGTTCCAATTCCTTTTTTACTCTCAATCCAGATTCTACCTCCCATCATGTTCACTAGCTGATGTGTGATAGAAAGTCCAAGACCAGACCCAGTTACTCCATTTGTATTACTGGTATTTTCTTGATAAAACTCATCGAAAATACTTTTTAAAGACTCCTCTGCAATTCCAATACCTGAATCGCTGCATACAAATTGAATTAGCTGTTCATGTTCATCATTTTTAAACAACTCTATTTTTGATTCAATATTACCTACATCTGTAAACTTGATGGCATTGCTTAAAATATTCATCAATATTTGTCTTATTCGAACGCCATCTCCCATTAGTGTATCTGCAATACTGGAGTCGATGTGCGTATACAAAGAGAGTCCCTTTTCTTCAGCTTTAGGTTTAAGAATATTTTCAACGCTTTTACTGATGGAAGTCAATGAAATTGGGCCTCTTTCAATATTCATCTTACCTGCTTCTATCTTTGCCATATCCAAGATATCATTAATGATACCCAGCAAACCATTAGCAGAATCTGAAATATTTTTGACAAAATACTGCTGTTGTTCGTTCAATTCCGTCATCGACAATTGTTCAGCCAAACCAATGACTGCATTCATTGGGGTTCGGATTTCATGGCTCATATTGGAGAGAAAAGCCGACTTCGCTTTCTCTGATTGAACTGCTTTATTTTTAGCTTCAACTAACGCCCTTTGCAATTGTCTGTTTTGGGTAACATCAGCATAACTCCATAATTGTCCTTTGAATGTATTTTCAATAATAATGGGAACATAATCTCTTTCTAAAATTCTTCCATCAGCAAATTGAGCCTCTTTACCAATTACAGCTTCTTGCTTACCCATCATTCCAATGACTTCTTCCCTAACTTCCTCAGGATATTTAAATAAACATAGCGCTTCTTGCAAGGCTTCTAAACAATTTACGCCAACCATTTGGTCTGGTGTTAATGGGATTTGAAACAAATCACAAAACTGTTGATTCACTAAAACGACAAGATGGTTCTCGTCTTCAACAAGTATCCCTTTCCCTAGATTACTGATTAGGTATTGTAATCTGTTTGCATTAATCGTTTTGGAGTTATCTCTACAAATACACAATAACTCACCATCTGGAAGTTTACTTAAAGTTATATGCTGAAAAACGGGTTTCTTGTCTTTACTGAGTCCAATTGTTTCCCCCGACCAATTTCCATTTTTTTCAAGTAACGGGAAAACTTGGCCTTCGATAGTTGAAGCATATTCATCAGAATAAATATACTTCCAGTGTTTACCTATTAAGTCGGAACCTTTTTCATAGCCAAAAATCTGAGCATGGGAGTTATTCATATAGACATACTTCCCTTCTGCGTCCAAAACCGCAATTCCATCAAATGCATTTTCTATGGCTAATAACTGTTTATCAACAATCTTCATATCAATACATTAGTTGTAATTGTACAAATAAACAATTATTAACCATAACACAATGATTAAATCACCTTGTTTATTTAATATAAAATGACTATTAGAAGTTTATAGAATATCAATTTTTATTAATTATATGCACTAAACAGGTTCATAAACTACTAGCATAAGTGGTTTTTGTACATTTATTTACTTTTTCTAAGGAAAAACGGTAAAAAAAGCACCCAATGATTTTAGATTTATGAATTAACCTGACTATGATAACTGTTGGCATTATTGAGGATAATATTTTCTTACT
>JBDLUR010000067.1:0-15220 GCA_039805205.1 Bacteroidota bacterium | reverse complement strand
AGTATTGCAGGCTATACAACTGCAAGTGCGACAGCTTACCTAAGATTGTATAACAATGAGCATTGGCTTGGGGATGTATTAGCAGGTGCTGCAATTGGAATGGCATCAACTAAATTTGTTTATTGGGTTAATAAAAGATTAGCATCCAAACCCAAAACCAAAAAAGAACTGATTGCTGCATTCTAAAGTAATGCTATTAGAATTAAGATCTATTCATTTCTTTCCACCCTGCTTTCATAAATGGCCATTGTGGAAGCGTATTCAACAAAACAAACTCTTCGAGCAGATTTGTTTCGTTATCTAGGAATTTAAATATACGCTTGATTTTGTTGCGGCTAAACAATAAAGTGAACACACGAGACCCAGTCATTTTTTTGTGGTATAGAATATGCAAGAGCACGCTATCAAACCACATGAAACGCTTTTCCATAAAGGATTTTTTTACCACAGGATGCTCTCCTTTTTCAAGTAGACCAACGATGGCAGCCACATGTTTCTGTATAAATCTAAAAGTATAACCACTTGATGGCTTAGTTTGTCCGCCTGCTGTTCCCATGTTCACTACATTTCCTTCTCCAAGAGAAAATGCATGATTAGTCATAGGTATGATACCGAATTCTTTTTCAACAATTGTATAATCAGTCAACTTCAAATAATCTGCTACATAATTTTTTAAAGCTTGCTCATATTGATCATCTTGAAGTAAATCAGGCGTGAATAAAGTATACTCAACAAGTGCTTTATTTGATGACAATGGCATTACATAAACAAAAGTTGCACCTTCATCTTGATTTACCCGGAAATCCATTAAAGTGGCATTTTCAGTATCAAAAAAATCAGTTGGTGTTTCAATAATCCAGCCTTTGAAATGCTGCAACAAGACAAGATCACTTGCCTTATACTCAGTTTTTTCAGTCATGATGCTATTAAAAGCATAGACCCCCGTTACTGTCTTATCGTTAGTTTTGATTTTTACGATCCCATCGGCTTGCATCACTTCCTCTACAGTTGAATGAAGGATTTCTACTTTAGCTGACTGTTGAATAGCTGCGTAACAAAATTTATAGAAGTCTAACCCCCTAATCATTTTATAGGCATAGGGGCCAAGGGCCTTGAGTGAAGAATATCCCTCTCCATGGAACCATGCATTGTGCCATTTGCGGTGAACGATATTTTCAAAAAACCCATCACCCTTTTCCCAAAAACACCAGGTTCGGTCGTTTTTAGTTTTTTGCTCCTTTTCAATAAGCAAAATACGTTTATTGGATAGTTGAGGTGACGATAGCATATGCATGATCAAACTTAGACCTGCACAACCACCTCCAAGAATAATATAGTCGTAATCAGGCTTCTGGGGCATACTCGACTTTCTTGCCTTTCATGAGCTGTTTGTCGCGTCTAACCTTCTCCCAATATTTCTTGTGCACATAAAGCATTCCAAAACTTTCTCCATCATGCTTACCTAAATGTTTGTGGTGCATTTTATGTGCCCAACGGATAGCACGAACATAAGTATTGTTACTTCTAGAAAACCATTTAAAGCGTTGGTGAATAATTACATCGTGGATAAGGAAATAGGCAATACCATAAGCCATGATGCCGAAACCAATGGCCATAAGCCACCATTTTCCCTGTTGAGCACCATACATGATACTGAGGAAACTTGGGACAGCAAAAATGACGAAAAAGGCATCGTTTTTTTCAAAAAAACCAGGTTCAACCTGATGATGGTCTTCATGCAAATACCATAAAAATCCATGCATGACCCACTTGTGTGTACACCAAGTAATCCCTTCCATCAGAAGAAATACGCCCAAAACTATTAAAGCAAAATATACAGGAACCATAACCCAATAAAGTTAATCTAAAGTACGAATTATAAACACAGTTCAATCCGACAATGTTCAAAATTGTATTGCCCAATTTGATAAAAATTAGACAATTGTATGATGCTTGTCAGAATTCTGGCTTCTAGTTAGCTGTTTATTTGTAAAAAAGAAAATCATGGGCAATTCACTTTTTTACAAAGAACTTGGCAAGTTGCTCTATGCGATTGCAGCCGTAGACAATACCATAACAACAGCAGAACGTAAATCACTTGGAAAAGAGATAACAGAACGCCTGCTACACAAAGAGCGATCGACAGATCGATATGGAACAAGTAAGGCCTGGGATACACAATTTTCTTTTGAAACTACCGAAGACCAGGGTGTTTCTGCTGATGATGCATTTGATGAATTCCTAGGATATATCAAAACCAATAAAAATGAGTTGAAAGAAGATGAGGTTGATATCTGCCTCAAACTAGCTGATCACATAGCTGACTCCTACCACCACATCAATAAGAAAGAAAATAAATTATTATCCCAATTAAGAAATTCACTCATGCAAATGAGAGCCTCTCAACTTATCTTCTAAAAATTCAACTTACTATGAAAAAAATACTTTTGGTTTTTGACGGCACACATTTTTCTGAAGGTTCATTTAGAATGGCTAATTTTTTAAATGAAATGGAAACCTCAATGGTTACTGGCATTTTTCTACAACCCATTGACTACCGGGATATTGTAGGCTATACAGGTGTTGGCAATGCCAGTCCCATTACCATTTCTCCTTTTCAAACAGATACTGAAGTCATTAAAAAAAATGTGGAGCGTTTTGAATCAAAATGCATACACGCAGGAATAGAATACAGGACTCATGTTGACACCGATCTATTTGCCTTGGAGGAGTTACAGAAGGAAACAAGATTTGCTGATCTAATGATTATTAGCACTGAGCTGTTTTATGAGAACATAGGTAAGGATCAACCCAATGAATATTTGAAAAAGGTTTTGAGACAAACAGAGTGCCCTATTTTACTCGTTCCTGAACAATATAACTTGCCCAATAAGTTAATGTTGGCTTACGACGGAAAACCAGACTCTGTTTTTGCTATCAAACAATTCACTTATCTATTTCCTCAGTTAAACAATTGGGATACCAAACTTATAACTATGGAAGATGAAGATGAATCACTTCCGCATCAAGAATTGATTGAAGAATTAGCAGCTAAACATTTTTCTAATCTTACCATAGAAGTCGTTTCTACCGAGACAGCCGCTTCTTTTGCCAATTGGATGGCAGAGCATGACGACTATTTATTAGTAGCCGGCGCTTATGGCAGAAGTGAGCTATCCAATCTATTCAAGAAAAGCTTTTTATCAGAAGTCATTGAGCAACACAAAACCCCAGTTTTTGTAGCTCACAAATGAAATAATTTTTGAAACCAATTTTTTGAGGTTGCAGTTTCAGGATTGTTTTTTTCTGAAAGCGATTCAATACGGTAGCGGGTTTGAAAGGCATGACTGTCTTCAGGACCTAATTCAATGAGTCCCATTTTATTATTGAAAGCATCAGGTGCTGAACTGAGGTTTTCTATGGCAATACTTTTGCGATGTGGCGGCGTATAGATCTGCAAATAAGGATAGGCACGTTCTGGATAGATATACAATGCGAGTCCTAGTGATTGATCTACAAGACTGCAATGTGGTAAAGGCTCATCCAAATCGAGTACAAAACAATTATCTAGAAACTCATCAGCAATCAAAGCACCTTTGAACCATTTGTTGTTGCGAACTTTTTTACCTGTCGGCAACAAATCCTTATCGAACTCCAACATGGTTTTTGAGTTGAACTGCAGTGTTGCTGTATTGATGGTTTCACCTAATTTGAAATAGGGATGCCATCCATCAGACATCGGAATAGTTTTACCACTTCGGTTATGGACGGTAGTAATGACAGTCAGTCTGTTGGCCTCTTCTAACCGATAACGAACATTCATGTCGAATGCAAATGGAAAACCCGGATGATCTCCTCTGTACCTGTACAACAACTTACATTCACACATAAACGCAGATGCTTCAGCAATCTGAACTTCATGTGGTACATCATACAAGAGACCATGAATAGCATACCCGTTTAAAATAAATTTATCCGCTGTATACACTTGCCCTTCCCATGAATAAGAAGAGTTATTAAGGCGACAAACAAAGGGAGAAAGTTTAGATCCTTTGAAACCATTGGTAACATTGGCTTTCCAGTCATCTGCATCTTTGAAACCATCGATGATATTCAACACTTCGCCATTATGAACTACTTCAAGTTTATTCAAAATAGCACCAGCAGCAGGAATGATGGTAGCCTTGCATCCTGTAGCTTCATCACGAAGTACAATTTCTTCCCACCCATTTTGCTGAAGGCGGTCGCAATGAAACGTAAGTACCGATTGTTTTTTTTCCTGCTCCATTTACCAACCTAAAATGTAGGCGAAGATCAGTGGAGCTACGATTGTAGCATCACTCTCAACAATATATTTCGGTGTATGAATATCGAGCTTACCCCAAGTAATTTTCTCGTTAGGAACTGCACCAGAATAGGATCCGTAAGATGTTGTAGAATCACTAATCTGACAGAAATAGCTCCAGAAAGGAACATCATGCCATTCCAAATCTTGGTACATCATCGGTACAACACAAATTGGGAAATCACCAGCGATACCACCACCTATTTGGAAGAAGCCAACACCTTTGCCACCGCTGTTTTGACGGTACCAATCAGATAACCATACCATATATTCAATACCACTCTTCATGGTAGTCGCTTTCATTTCATTTTTAATGATATAAGAAGCGAATATGTTACCCATGGTACTGTCTTCCCATCCACCTACAATAATTGGAAGATTACGCTCCATTGCTGCAATCATCCAGCTGTCCTTGGTATCAATTTCATAATCAGCCTTCATTACCTCACTCTTCAAGAGTTGATACATGAACTCATGCGGAAAATATCTTTCACCTTTTGCATCAGCATCTTTCCAGAGTTTAACAATATGGTGCTGAATTCTTCTGAAAGCCTCTTCTTCTGGAATACAAGTATCGGTAACCCTATTTAATCCTTGCTCTAGCAATTCCCATTCTTGTTGCGGAGTAAGATCGCGGTAATTAGGAACACGCTTATAATGAGTATGTGCAACCAAATTCATGATATCTTCTTCCAGGTTAGCTCCTGTACATGAAATAATATCAACTTTTCCCTGTCTGATCATTTCAGCAAGAGAGACGCCCAATTCAGCAGTACTCATGGCACCCGCAAGGGTTACCATCATTTTACCACCTTCCAACAAATGTTGTTCGTATCCTTTTGCCGCATCTACTAGCGCTGCTGCATTGAAGTGACGATAATGATGCTGTATAAATTGAGAAACTGGCCCTTTTGACATACTTATTAATTTAGGCAGCGAAGTTATGCAATTAGCAGCAAGCTATCAAGGTGGAAGTAGGCTATTGATCTTTGAGCTGGTAAAGTTCATCCCAGCGTGTAGTAAACCTTTTGCTCCTCATTTCCTGGCGCATTTTCCAATTGCGCGACAACCCCGATGCAGCAAATTTTACCATGTCATCCCTCATGCCAAAATTGATATTATCCAAAGCCTGCATCAAGGCCCGGTTTTGGTGGATAGTTGGAGCAGAGAAAAGATTACCCTGTAAGGCGTCATCTGGCACCAGTCCGCCTAACACCACACCAGCTTTGAGGTATTTTGCTCCTTTAATGAAAATCGTTTCTACCAAGGGCAGTGCAGCCTTGATCAATTGTGCTGTATCTGAAGTAGGTTTAAGCAATAAAAAATGATGATACAAGTGCTTGGGTTCATACACGTAAGGTTGCCCTTCTATGCCATTATAGACCAGAAAGACATCAAGCGTGGAAGCAGCACTGTTTTGGCGCCTTAACTTCTCTGCCGCACGTGCGGTATAAGTGGCCACGGCTTCTTTTAATTCCTGCAACGTAAAGACCGGCCTACCAAACATGCGGGTGGTGGCTATCATTTTCTTCTTTTCTAAAGGGTCTTTCATTAAGATACACGACTCTCCATTGAGCTCTTTGATCATGCGTACACCTACAACACCACCTAAATTTTTTCTGGCCCATTCAACGGGCATATGTTTGAGTTGCCATGCTGTATTGACACCATAAAGCTCTTTGAGCTTGCGTGCATAACGCCTGCCGATTCCCCATAAATCAGCTACGTCGGTCGCCATCAACGCCTGCTGCAACTTTTCTTCATTATCCAACACCAATACACACTGCGTTTTTTGTTTATCTTTTTTGGCAATGCGATTGGCTACCTTGCTCAATACCTTTGAAGGCGCAATCCCAATAGACACGGGTATGCCCGTCCACCTGAACACCAGATCTCTTATTTTTTCTGCAAAAGGATATAATGCATCGAGGGGCAGGTGATCAAGGTTGATAAAGGCTTCATCGACAGAATACACTTCCACACAGCGATATAGCTGATCATCCGCTAATGTCCTCAGCGTATCCATCACCCGCATACTCATGTTGCCATATAAATGGTAATTGGAGGAAAAGACGGCGACTTGTTTTTCCTTAATCAAACTCCGACTTTCAAATAAAGGGGCTCCCATATCAATGCCAGCCTTTTTGGCTTCATCACTTCGTGAGACGATGCAGCCATCGTTGTTGCTGAGTACAACGACAGGCTTGTTGTGCAGATCCGGACGAAACAACCGCTCACAAGAACAATAAAAACTATTACAATCTACAATCGCATACATGCAGCTTGATTAAACCTGATGAATAACGTAAGTCACTACCCCCCAAATAGAAAACTCGGCAAAAGGATCCACTTCAATCGGAGCCAACCGATTGGTCTCTGGTAACAACCGAAGTTTGCTGAACCCTTTGTCTAATCTTCTGATTAGCATATCACCATTAAGTACCGCAATCACAATCTTTCCGCTAACAGGCTTGATGCTGCGATCGACAATCACTGTATCACCATCAAATATGCCTGCACCTATCATAGCCTCCCCCTTCACACGCATGAAAAAAGTAGCTGGCTTGTTCCGAATCAATTGTTCATTAAGATCAATACCTCTTTCGGCATAATCGTCTGAAGCCGCACCAAAACCAGTGGCATTGGCAGTCTTCACCTCTTGCTGCTTGAAGGTTTTTGAGCCTGTATAGGCTGCTTGGTAAAAAAGTTCCCCATCCATAAATACTAATTTTATTAGCAATAATATGCTAATTTATTTAGTATTCAAAATGCTGTTTAGCCCTATTTTATTTCCGTATAAACACTTAATTAATAAAACTTTATGAAATAAAATTTGGAGTAATTGGCAGAGAATTAGTAGTTTCATGTCACGATGACGGCCATTTCAATGGCACTATTGAAAACGAAAATCCGACACATCCTATCTAAAGGCCCGTAAATCCAAGGTCCAAAACAAAAACCACCCAATCCAACCCTATCCAAAGTCATCAGGCATTCAATTCTTATGAAACCTCAACAAGTACCTATTGCCTGAACATATTGCCCTGCATCAGCGGGGCATTTTTATAGTTGAACTATGGCACAACAAGAACTGCAATTTTTAGAAGGCCCTCGCTCAAGATGGTCCGATTTCAAATTTGTGATCAAGGTCTGTATAGAATTTGTCAAAGGGTTTCGTGCGCTACACTTCTCCGGGCCCTGTGTTACCATTTTTGGCTCTGCTAGGTTCAAAGAGGATAGTCCCTATTACACCCTCACCCAAAAATTTGCAGCGGAAGTGGCCAAACTGGGTTTTACTGTGTTAACCGGAGGCGGACCCGGTATCATGGAAGCAGCCAACAGAGGAGCAAAAGAAGTAGGCGGAAGATCAGTCGGCTGCAACATCGTCCTCCCCATGGAACAACAACCCAACCCTTACCTCGACAAATGGGTCAACATGCGGTATTTCTTTGTCCGCAAAACCCTACTGATCAAATACTCTTACGCATTTGTCATCATGCCAGGTGGATTTGGCACACTTGATGAACTATTCGAAGCCATGACCTTGATACAAACTGGCAAAATCAAAAACTTCCCCGTCATCATTTTCTGCAAAGACTACCACAAGGAAATGATTGAACACATTGAAAAAATGCGTCAGACCAAAACCATCTCTGATGAAGACCTGAAACTGTTCCTCGTTACCGATAGCATCGAAGAAGGTGTTGAACTGATAAAATCCTGCATCGAGCAATATGGCCTCAAACCGATGAAAGGCAGACCTGCATGGTTATTGGGTGAAAAAAGATGATTTAAATCATCTTTTTAGCTTGCAAAAGTCATCTCTATCCCTTCTTTTCTAGAAGAACTTTGCTAAAAATCACCTTTAAAGCAAAGTATATGGATGGGAGAATTCTGGAAATGTTCATGAAAGAAAATGACGCCTGGGACGATTTAATTGCCAGACAAAGCAAAGAATTGCCACAGTTAGAAAATATGCTTGCGTCAATTTTCAAGCGTAACAACCTAGATGAGGAAATCATTGCCAATGCAAGTCTTTTGAAAGACGAGATGCAACTTCAGGAAACACAAATGCTAGAAATTAGGGAGCACCTGGCCAAGCAACAACACTTGCTTGCAATTGAGCAGCGTTCTACCTCTTACCCTGCCCATTCTTTATTAAGTCAGAATGCCTTAAGAGAAAAAATTCGTGATATCGAAAGGAAGTTCCTCGACCTTAAATGCAACTACCTCAATTATCTTGCTACAGCCATCTAATCCTTCTTCAATACTTACCCCTCCTATTCCGACATCATCGGAAACGGGAGGGGCTTCTTTGCAGAGTAATAAAAAGCAAATCCGCTACATCAACGCCTGCGCACATTGTGGGGAGACCTGCGATCGATCAATTGCAATAGGTGAAAAGGCTTTTTGCTGTGAAGGCTGTAAACAAGTCTACCTCATTCTTCAAGATACAGATGTCTGCAATCCTGAATTGATGGAATCATTGGGATTGGTACAGCCGAAAGGAAAATTCAAATCGGGTAAATGGGATTACCTAGACGAAGATGCTATCGCTGAAAAACTCATCAGCTTTCAAAACAACAAGCAGGTCCATATCACCTTTATACTACCCAATATGCACTGCGCCAGCTGCATCTGGCTATTGGAACATCTTGGCAACATCAACAAAGCCGTTATTCATAGCAAAGTTGATTTTGAGAAAAAAGAAATTGCATTGGTATACAATCCACAATTAGCTAAACTCAGTGAGATAGCTGCAGTACTGGATTATATTGGCTATCCTCCAGCCATCAGCTATGCTTCAAAAAAAGATGATGAATTAAAATCACATAAAACAACCACCCTACTAAGACTAGGAATTGCTGGATTTTGCTTCAGCAACATCATGATGTTGAGCTTTCCTGATTACTTATCAGTAGATGGCGTTGATGAGCAATTATTATCTACCACTTTTAATTATATCAGCATCATTCTTTCTATTCCAGTTGTCTTTTATGCTGCAGCACCATTCTTTATTCAAGCCTGGAAAGGTCTACGTCAAAAGTTCTTGAACATCGATGCGCCTATTGCATTGGCGATTACCATTACTTTCTTGAGAAGCCTATATGAAATTGGAACTTCAACAGGTACTGGCTATTTAGACTCCATGAGCGGTATTGTGTTTTTCATGTTGCTGGGCAGGTGGTTCCAAGATAAAACACAGGAAAGGCTATCTTTTGAACGCGACTACAAATCTTTTTTTCCCATCAGTGCATTGGTGTTGAAAGATGAACATAAAAAGTATATCCCTATTGACGAAATCAAGACTGATGATGTGCTATTGATCCGTAATCAAGAACTCATTCCAGCAGATGGAATACTGACCAATGGTAAAGCATGGATTGATTATAGTTTCGTGACAGGCGAAAAAGATCCAGTAGAAGTTGGTGAAGGAGAAATCTTGTTTGCAGGTGGCAAGCAAATGGGTGCCAACATCACCATGAACGTTACTAAACCCATTGCTAGTAGCCATCTTACACGATTATGGAACAATGATATTTTCCATAATCAAAAAAATAAATCGACTTCCTTCATTCACCCACTGAGTAATTATTTCAGCTCAATACTCTTTAGTATTGCTTTCATTACAGCCATTTATTGGGAAATTAATGACCCTACGCTTACTTGGAAAGCAGTCACTGCAATCTTAATCGTTGCTTGCCCCTGCTCTCTTTTAATTACAGCAACCTTTACATTCGGCAACCTGATTCATTTATTCAGTCAAAAAGGTTTGTACTTAAAGAATGCCAATGTGATTGAGCGATTGGCCAAAGCAAATACCATTGTCTTTGATAAAACAGGAACACTCTCTTCTTCCATCAACAGTAAAATTAGCTATACAGGGAAACAGCTTGATGATGAAAGTATTGCTGCAATAAAAGCCATCACCCTACACTCAAGTCACCCTTTGAGTAAAGCAATAGCTTCATGGAACGAATGGCAGTCCATTCAGGACCTTCCACCAATCTATAATTTTTCCGAAGTGATGGGTCAAGGAATTGAAGCCACTTACAACAACAAGATATTCAAATTAGGGAAAGCAGATTTTGTAAGCCAGCAGTGGTTCGCAACTGAATTTAACAACTTAGGGACTACCATTCACCTGAGCATTGAAGGTTTGTACAAAGGAAGATTTACCCTACAACAAGAATACCGTGAGGGGGCTTTTACGATGATTGAACAAGTAAGAAATTCAGTAGGACCTGTGCATATATTAAGTGGTGACAACAAGGGAGAGGAAAGTTTTTTAAAAAAATCAACAGAGGAAAAAGTCATTCTGAATTTTGATAAGACTCCACAAGAAAAATTGCAATACATCGAACAGCTTCAGCAACAAGGTAAAGAAGTAATCATGATTGGAGATGGCCTCAATGATGCAGGGGCATTGCAACAAAGCAATGTAGGATTAGCTGTCGCTGATAATTCGAATTACTTTACTCCAGCCTGCGATGGTATATTAGATGGAAAAGCAGTTACCCAATTAGATAAACTTATCACACTAGCGCGTTCTGGAAAACAAATTATAGCCGCTGGCTTTACACTTTCTATATTGTATAATGTAGTTGGTATTTCTTATGCTGCTCAAGGCACACTCTCTCCGATGATCGCAGCCATCCTCATGCCTGCCAGCACCATCAGCATAATTATACTCACTGCCATTGGTACTAGATGGGCAGCAAAAAAATGATTTAAATCATATTTTCCCTTGAGGCAAATCACCAACCGCACTGACGCGTTAAAATAGTTTTGGGGGACAAATATTATTCGTTGAGCGTCATCTTAATTCTGATTATTGTCAGCCTTCTCGTAGCAACAGGTTTCTTGTTCGCCTTCATCTGGTCTGTCTCCAAAGGCCAATACGATGATGAAGTCTCACCATCAATTAGAATGCTTTTTGATGATCGCGCAACAGATAAAAACCCTTCCTCTAGCCAAAACCCTTAACATGCAAATAGAAAAGTTCTCTTACGACAACAAGATCGTTAGAAATTTCGCCTATGCTACCGTCATCTGGGCCATCGTTGGTATGCTCGTTGGTCTCTGGGTAGCCTTTCTCATGGTATTCCCAGAATTAAACATCGGTGGTATTCCTGTAGGCAAAGAAACGATTGGCCTCACCTTTGGTAGGCTCAGACCCCTTCACACCAATGCCGTGATTTTTGCTTTCGTTGGCAATGGTATTTTCATGGGCTACTATTATTCACTACAACGCTTGTTGAAAGCACGCATGGCAAGTGATCTGCTATCAAGAATTCATTTCTGGGGATGGCAGTTGATCATCGTAGCCGCAGCAGTAACCATTCCTTTAGGCATGACTACAGGTAAAGAATATGCTGAATTGGAATGGCCTATTGATGTTGCCATTACACTCATCTGGGTTGTTTTTGGGTTTAACATGTTTGCAACTATCATTAAAAGACGTGAACGTCACTTGTATGTAGCCATTTGGTTTTACATAGCCACATTTGTTACCGTTGCTGTTCTACATATTGTCAACTCCATTGAATTACCCGTTAGCATATTCAAGAGTTATTCTTGGTACGCTGGAGTACAAGATGCTTTGGTACAATGGTGGTATGGACACAATGCCGTTGCTTTCTTCCTCACTACACCTTATTTGGGTTTGATGTACTACTTCATGCCCAAAGCTGCAAATAGACCCGTTTATTCGTACCGTTTATCGATAATTCACTTTTGGTCGCTGATCTTCCTTTACATTTGGGCTGGTCCGCACCACTTGTTGTACACCTCCCTTCCCAACTGGGCACAATCACTAGGTGTTGTATTCAGTTTTATGTTGATTTTCCCAAGTTGGGGAGGCATGATCAATGGATTGCTGACGCTTCGTGGTGCATGGGATAAAGTAAGAGAGGATGTCATTCTTAAGTTCATGGTTGTTGCCGTGACTGCTTATGGTATGTCCACTTTCGAAGGTCCGATGCTATCATTGAAAAACGTAAATGCCATTGCACACTTCACCGACTGGATCATTGCCCACGTACACGTTGGTGGTTTGGGATGGAATGGCATGCTCACCTTTGGTATACTCTATTGGTTGGTACCTAGATTATACAAAACTGAATTACATTCTAAAAAATTAGCCAATACACACTTCTGGATTGCTACACTTGGCATTGTTTTTTATGCTGTACCATTATACTGGGCAGGCTTCAAACAAAGTTTGATGTGGAAGGAATTCACTGAAGCAGGAAATCTTAAATATCCATTCCTTGAAACCGTAACCCAACTCAAATCTTTCTATGCGCTGCGTGCCTTTGGTGGTACACTCTACTTTGCAGGTGCATTGTTGATGGTGTACAATCTCTTCGCGACTGTCAAAAAATCACAGGGCGTTGTTGATGATCAAGCTGAAGCACCAGCAATAGAAGGAGCTTATCATGCACATGAATCTGAACATTGGCATAGACCCATTGAAAGAAAACCTGTTCCCTTTCTTGTACTCACACTTATTGTAATTCTAATTGGTGGTGTAATTGAAATGATCCCAACCTTCTTGGTTAAGTCAAATGTACCAACCATTGCTAGCGTTAAACCCTATACACCACTTGAATTACAAGGTCGTGATATCTATGTTCGCGAAGGTTGTTACACCTGTCATTCACAAATGATCCGACCTTTTCGATCAGAGACTGCACGCTATGGCGAATATTCTAAAGCAGGTGAATTTGTGTACGACCATCCCTTCCAATGGGGATCAAAAAGATCGGGGCCAGATTTAGCAAGGGAAGGTGTAGGTAATAATAGAAAATCCAACAGTTGGCATTACAACCATATGGATGATCCTCAAGCAGTCTCTACTGGATCAATCATGCCTTCGTATTCTTTCTTACTAGACCAAGATCTTGACACCTCTTCAACTCCATCTAAAATCAAAGCCATGCAAAAGCTTGGTGTGCCGTATGAAGATGGGTATGCAGATAGAGCAAACAAGGATTTGATGAACCAAGCAGATCAAATTGCAAAGAACCTAAAAGAGGATGGTATTCAAACGCCATCCAATAAAGAGATCATCGCTATCATAGCTTATATGCAACGCTTGGGTACAGATATTGAAAAATTCAAAACTGCAAAACAGTAGTACCATGTTCAAATTCATCAAACAATATGCGGAAAAAATAGATGGAATAGCTATTTATCCATTAGTAGGACAACTGATTTTTTTCACCTTCTTCATCCTGGTATTGCTTTATGTATACAAGATGAAAAAGTCGAATGTGGACGAAATGAAAAATCTTCCTCTCGATCAATAACCCTAAATACAACCAACATGTCTGCAAACAACCAATCATACTTAGAATGGGCATTGGTCATCATCGCCCTTGTACTTGTAGGAGTTATATGGCTTCTTTCACAAGTACTAATAACACTATCAAAACAAATTCTTAAAAAGAGAAAAAGCGGAGTGAGCTTAAAAAGCTTTATCGTTATCGTCTTCTCTTCCATCTTGTCATCAACAGCATCCGCACAAGACAACTATATAATAAGCGGACTGCCAACAAATAGTAAGTATGGCAGTATGAGCCTCATTGAATTCTATGCTATGGCAGCTGTAATTGGTATAGAATTAATTGTCATCCTCTATTTATCCTTCATGATTCGCAGAGCTTTCAGGGAACTTTCTGGAGAAGCAGATGCTGCATTAGCAAGAGTTGGAGAACCTTCAAATTTATCTAAATGGTGGAGCAATCTTGATAAAAAATGGATGACACAAGCAGTACCTATCGAAAAAGAAGCTGATGTTTTATTGGACCACGACTATGATGGAATCAAAGAATTAGATAATTCTTTACCGCCATGGTGGAAATATGGCTTCTACATTACTATAGTAGTTGCCTTCATTTACATTTTTAATTTTCATGTATCAGGTAATGGGAAAAATCCTGCACAAGAATATGCTGCTGAAATGGAAGCAGGGAAAAAACAAGAGGAAATCTACAAAGCCAAGACAAAAGACCTGGTGGATGAAAACAATGTAACACTTGCTGATGCTTCAGGTCTTGCTGCGGGAAAAGGTCTCTATACACAATCATGTGTAGCTTGTCACGGTGCAAACGGAGAGGGCGGTATTGGCCCTAACCTTACCGACGAATATTGGCTTCATGGAGGCGCTCTCAATGATATTTACAAAACAATAAAGATTGGTTATCCTGAAAAAGGCATGCAATCCTGGCAATCGATGTACAGCCCAGTTCAAATCAAAGAACTTACCAGTTATGTCCGCTCTTTACTTGGCACCAAACCAGCAAATCCAAAAGATCCTCAAGGCAATCTTTATCAAGAAACTGCAGTAAAAACTGATTCAACTTCTATAAAAACTGAACAACCTACTCTATGATCTCTGCAAGTGAAAAAGAAGCCATATTAGATCAAACATTCAGAGACTCTGTTGCTACAATAGACCAGAAAGGGAAGAGGAAATATATTTTTCCTAAAAAACCCAAAGGATGGTTTACCGACAGAAGAACCTTTGCCTCTATTGTTTATCTCGTTATCTTTTTCAGCTTGCCTTGGATTAAGATGAATGGTGAGCCCTTCATCATGATAAATGTTTTAAAGAGGAAGTTTATCATTTTCGGACAAATATTTGGTCCGCAAGACTTCTTCATCTTTGCATTGGCCATGATCACCTTTGTTGTGTTTATCATTCTTTTTACATCAGTCTTTGGGCGAATATTTTGTGGATGGGCTTGTCCACAAACTATTTTCATGGAAATGGTTTTCAGAAAAGTTGAATATTGGATTGATGGCGATGCCAATAAACAACAGCAGTTGAAAGCAATGCCTTGGAATGCTTTTAAAATCAGAAAGCGT
>JBDLUR010000066.1:0-9872 GCA_039805205.1 Bacteroidota bacterium | reverse complement strand
TTACAAGGCGTTTTGTTGGACAAGAACTCAATAGTTGTAGCCTATGATTATGTTCGTGGTGAACCTAGGGGAAAAGCAACTGAAAACAAAACGGGAGATTGCATCGACTGTAAAGCCTGTGTACGTGTTTGTCCTACAGGCATTGATATAAGAAATGGAACTCAATTAGAATGTATTAATTGTACAGCCTGCATTGACGCCTGTGATGAAATTATGGAAGCAGTTGATAAACCAAAACAACTGATTCGATATGCATCTGAAAATAACATCGCAAACAAAGAAAAACTTAAAATAACAACCAGAATAAAAGGATACTCCTTTTTATTATTTGTCATCGCATCAGCGTTATTCATCATGCTGGCGACTAGAGATGCAGTAGACATTACCATCCTAAGAACCCAAGGCATGATTTATCAAACACTTCCTGATGGCTACATTGGTAATCTCTACTCAGCCAGAATGTTCAACAAAACACACCAAGATATTGAAGTCAGCCTTAGTATTCCAGCAGCAGAAGGCAGTATCGAAATCATTGGCAAAAAACCGTTGATTGCAAAAGAAAGCTATACCGTGATAACTTTCTTGGTAAAGAAAAAAGCAAACCTCATTAAAAAGAGAAAATCAGAAGTAGAGATTGAAGTAAGAGCAGCAGGCAAAAAACTATCGACTAAAGAAACAACATTTATAGGTCCAATTTCATCTTAAAACACAAGTCATGAAGTTCAACTGGGGTTATAAAATCTTTTTAGTTTACCTAACATTTGCATGTGGCATCATGTATATGGTTTACTTAACTTCTTTACAAAACAGAGATTTGGTATCGGAAAATTATTACGAAGAAGAACTCGCCTACCAAAAAGTAATTGACCAATCAGGAAAGACTGCTCAACTATCAAAAGTAGTTGAAGTAAACCAGGATCAACTGAATAGTATTCTTGAAGTTCAACTTCCTCCGGAATTTGATAATATAAACGCATTAGGCAAGTGGAATCTATATTATGCTGCTGATCGTAAAATGGATGTAGAGGGTACCATAAACACAAACAACGGTATTCAAAAAATTCAGCTCCCAAAAGGTAGAAATGGAAACTACACACTAAAATTAGAATGGGAAGGAAATGGACAGTCCTATTATTTTGAAGAAATAATATTCTTATAAGTTGCTATTGGAATTCATCATACCGGCATTGCTAATTGGACTTGGTGGAAGTCTGCATTGTATTGGTATGTGCGGACCACTTATGTTTAGCAATTTAATGAATAATCAGCATGGAAATCTTTCAATTTCCGACTGGCTTTTGTATCAATCAGGCAGAATCAGTGTATACGCAATATGGGGCATACTGTTTGGATTTATCGGCACATCAGCTAGCTGGTTTGGATGGCAACAAAATATATCACTTAGCCTTGGAATTGGAATTCTACTAATCTTGATGGCTACGAAACTATTTCCTCAATTAGAAAGAAAATTCTCTGTGATCCTTTTGACACAATTCTGGAAATCAAAACTCTCAGCACTGCTTCAAAATAATAGTAAGCAATCAGACTTTATAAGAGGTATGCTTAATGGAATACTGCCCTGCGGTTTGGTTTATGTAGCACTGGCTGGCGCAACGGCAGTTCAAAACCCAATAAAAGGCGGTTTATTCATGTTGATTTTTGGAATCGGCACCTTACCGGTTTTATCTGCTCTGCTTTTTCTGGGCAACAATATGAAGTTGAATGTAAGAAGACAGCTAGCTAAATGGTATCCAGTATTTATAGGCTTAATGGCCATTATGCTAATAATAAGAGGTATGAACTTAGGTAACTTTTTTAGTCCGGCTCTTTTACCAGGAAGCGAAACAGTTGCCCATTGCGAAGCAAAATGACCAAACTCATTTTTTAAGATGATAAACCTTACTAACATTGGGGTAGTTGAAATATAATTTTGGATGTGTAAAATTCATCACCCAAAAAAATAAATGTATGAGAGGAAATGGAAAATCATTGATGCGGTCTAGTTTATTAAGACCTTCATTGTTCGAAGACATGTTGAAACCTATGAACGAGTGGCTAGACGAAAGATGGCCATTCTCTAGTCACCTCCCAGCTGTCAATGTGAAAGAAACAGATAAGGCCTATGAAATCACAATGGCTGCACCAGGTCTAGACAAAAGTGATTTTAAAATTGATGTAAATGGTTCGCTCATAACCATCAGTGCAGAAAAAGAGAAATCAGATGAAGAAAAAGAGGAGGGTTATACCAGAAAAGAATACAACTATAGCTCTTTTTCTAGGTCATTTTCGATTCCTGAAGATACACTGACTGACAAAATTGACGCTAACTATGTTCACGGTGAATTAAAATTGATGCTCCCTAAAAAAGAGGGTGCCACTAAAACACATCACCTGAAAATCAGTGTACACTGACAAAAAACACACTCCCCTGTCTGCAGGAGCAGATAGGGGTTTTATTAATTATGGCTTATGATTATACATGATTTGAAAGAGAGTAGCACCTTAAACCAATTTCAATTTGAAGTTCAATCTTGGATCAGACTCATAGAGTTTCTGAATCAAGAAACAACATACCTTAAGAATAGGCTTTCCGAAGTCATTGATCAAATTAAAGACCGGGAAAATTTAGCCTTAGCCGAACATTTTCAGAACCAATTTATTGTAAAAGATGATGTCTATGACCACATCATGCATGATTTGAAAAAGCAGTCCTACAAATGGAAAGAAATAAAGTCTTTCAATTCAAAAGATGCGCAAGAAGACCTAAAGAAAACTCGTAAGAATTTAAGCGACCAAATTGAATTTATTGAAAGAGATCATGCTGTGCTTACTAAAGACTATAACACTTATCTTGACGCGCTCTCTCTGAAAAATTAATTCATCAAGAGTTCTAATTTTTTTTCATTCAGCAAGACAATATTACCTTCCTTGATATCGATTAGCTTTTCGGCTTTGAAATCACTTAAGGTTCGTATTAAAGACTCTGTTGCTGTACCTGCAATATTGGCAAGATCTTCTCTCGAAATATGAATTGCGAATTCTGGCTTACCCTTTCCAAATTTATTACGAAGCATTATCAATGCGTCTGCAACTCGTTTCCGCAAAGAATTATAAGCGAGTCCAAGTAGCTGATTTTCTTTTTCAACTACATTACCAGCAAGAATCTGTAAAAACTTCTTCATCACCAATGTGTTTTCTCTAACCAATGCATCAAACTCCTCTCTTGGAATCATTGCAATTTCTGCATCCTCCATGGCTTCAGCTGTTTCCCTATACACTGAATTTTCTAACAAAGACATATAACCAAAATAATCTCCTTCACCATACAATCCAATAGTCAAGTCCTTTCCGTCATCGTTGGTTTTGAATAGTTTTACTTTTCCTTTTTTTACGTAGAATAGCCTGTTGGGATGATTACCTTCACTATAAATAATACTTTTTCTTTTATAATGATTGGTATTACGATCAGAAGCAAACTCCTTCCAAACGTCTTGTTTACCTATATCTTCCAAAAGGTTCTTCATGCCTTCATCAGCCTTGGAATAACGCTTTTTATAAACATCTACTTTCTTCAATCGTTGTTCGATTGCATTAAGTAGTTCTAATTCTGTAAATGGCTTGGTGATATAATCATCTGCACCCATTTCCATTCCCTTCCTAAAATCTAAGCGTTCCGTTTTTGCAGTCAGAAAAATAAATGGGATGTTTCGTAATTCTTCATTTTTATTGAGCATGTGCAATACACCATACCCATCTAACATAGGCATCATGATATCGCAGATAATGACGTCTGGTTTCACTGCTGCCGCTTTCTCTACTCCATCTTTACCATTTTCAGCGGTCACGACTTTATAATTTGCCAATTCTAAAATCTCTGCCGTATTCTCTCTGATTTCGAGATTGTCTTCAATCAACAAAATGGTGTTCATATAGTGAATTTTATAGTAAATATTGTTCCCGTTTCAAGTTGGCTCTGAACCGCAATTGTTCCACCCATCAACTCTACATATTTTGAAACAATGTGCAGTCCGAGTCCGGTTCCTTGTATGTTAACCACATTCTTGCCTCTAAAAAATCGCTCAAAAAGATGCTTCATGTCCTCCTCTGGAATACCCAAGCCTTCATCTTTGATTGTCAACGTAATTTCATTGTCTAAACACCTACTATCCACCCAAATGGTTGCATTCTCTGGAGAAAACTTAATAGCATTTGAGACTAAATTTATAATGATGTTTCTTAACAGAGAGGTATCAAGGTTGACTTGGGTAAAACCTTCATGGGTATACTTGATGAATTGTCCTTTTTTTAAAATGGGACCAATCTCACTAATTATTAATTGAACCTGCTCTTTAATATTGAAAATGGATAAATGAACTTGAATCTTCCCTTCTTCAATTTTTCCAAGAGACAAAAACTCATTTAGAATATCGGTTAAGTTATTTACTGCCGACCTGATTCTTAAAATATGCTTATCACGTTTATCTTGTTCAGTCGCCTCAGTATACTTTCCAATTAGGGATACAGATGAAAGAATAGTACTCAAGGGGGTACGGAATTCATGAGAAGCCATAGACACAAAACGCGATTTCAAATCGCTCAACTCCCGCTCTTTACTCAAAGCTTCAGATAACTCATGTGTCCTTACCTCAACTTTATGCTCTAATTCTTCGTTTAATTTTTCCATCTGTTTATTCACAGACTCCACTTCTTCCTTTTGTGTTCGAAGTAGATTTTCAAACGCTTGACGGGTAGTGATATCTACTATAAAGGCAATGACATAAGGCTCATTGTCGATTAAATAATGTCCAAGACTTATTTCGACCGGGAATTCTGTCCCGTTTTTTTTCAATGCAACCAACTGCATACCTCTACCCATAGGACGGTTTTCAGGCTTTGCTTCATAACGATGCCTATGCTGCTCATGATTACCACGAAACCTCATAGGAATCAAATCCTCAACCTTGACTTTTGTGATTTCATTTTGCTTATACTCAAACAAATTAAGCGCCTGCTCATTGGCTAGAATGATATCGCCATCTTTATTGACCAAAATGATGGGCATTGTTGCATACTGAAACAAGGCCTCAAACTTTTTCACTTCTTTAAATAAGTTTTCAGAAAATATCCGCTGCGCATCTATGTTGATTATACGCTGGAGGTAGAATAGTTTTTCCTCAAACTCAAATGCTGTAATATCGAGACGACATAAAAAGGATGTCCCATTTTTTTTGACCATCATCACTTCTTCGGTCCAGCTTCCCGCCTTTATTAAAGTATCCATCACCAACGACTGAATTTCTTCACCTAGGGGATGTCTACGACAACCAAAAAATGAATAATGTCCAACAAATTCCTCCTTTGTTCCATAGCCAAAGAACTGCGAATATGCATCATTGCAGAAATAAATGCGACTACAATCTTCATTCCATACTGCTATAAATTCATCTGAAAATGCCGACCAGGCCTGCAACATAGAGGCATGGAAGGAAGGAATACTGATTGGAGGATTCATAAACACACGTTAAAGTAAGTCACCCAGAAAGATCGGTGAAATATTCAGCCCCAATTTAACCAAAAAAATGCCCTTAAATAAATTCAGCAGCTAAGAATTGACCAAACTAAGAAAGACGAAAAACAAAAGTTGAGTAAAGAAAAGATAAACAGCAAATGGATTGCTTTTTTTAATCCCACTCCGATGGAAGAATAGGGCAATTAGAAATGAAACACCAAACCAGCATGTGTAATTTAAAAATGGTATTTCAGTTGTATGCCATTGCCAAAAATCTAGCTCAATGGCAACAGGCTCCATAATCCAATCAAAAACAGTCGCTAAAATGGCTGAAAGGAATGCAATACCTACTGCATTTAGTTGCCAAAGCTTTTGAAGCAACATCACTACTTGGTAAGCAGCAAAGACGATACAAAACCAATTCAATCCAATTAGAAAGGGAACGCCAAATAGTTTTTCTCCAAACACATCACCATAATGATAGCTGCCAAATAAAATACCAGTATTCACCCCAATCATCTCAGAAAGCAAACCAGCTCCAAAGGCAAATAAAAATGCTTTAAAAAGACCAAGATTAAGCTCAGTTTCATTCCAAATGAGCAAAATGAACATCAAAAAGAGATTCAGTGGGGTATACCCTACAAAAAACGCTCTATTGAAAAAGGCTATGCCAATTGCACCTGAAACATGCACCAACAATAGAAGGAAAACCGACAACCGTAACGACCATCTAGGGAGGAAATAACTCGGCAAAAATGATTGCAGGTTGGATGACATGCCTTAATAACCAACAAAGCGTTGAATAGTTGAGCTAAAAATCAGTTTTAGGCTAAACAATTAAATCCGTGACAATCTTTGCACTTTTCAGGCACAAAGGGATACCACCCCCAGGATGCACACTTCCACCAGTAAAATACAGTCCCTTTACCGCCGAAGAATAGTTGGCTTGTCTTAGAAATGCCGCCCATTTTGAATTGGAGCTTGTACCATAGAGCGAACCTTTATAAGAAGCTGTTTGCCGCTCAATATCCAATGGCGATAACACTTCTTCCACCTCAATCAGTTCATTGAGGTTGGTAGATAGCATTCTATTCAATTTTGCAATAACATGCTGTTTTAATGCAGTCCGTTGTGTATCCCAATCCATCTCAGTATTTGCTGGAGCATTTACCATCACAAACCAGTTTTCTGCTTGATCAGGTGCATGACCCTTTTCCATCTTGGAAGTAATGTTGATATAGATTGTGGGGTCATCATAAAATTTCTTCTTCAGAAACAGATGATCAAACTCTTCGCGATAATTTTTACTAAAAAATATATTATGTAAATGCAGGTTGGAAAATGACTGTTTTATCCCCCAGTAAAAAATATAGGCACTGCTACTTCGCTCGTTCTTCAACACTTTTTTCGCTGCTGATTCATTCTTCAGCAAATGCTTATAGGTAAAATAAGAATCTACATTACTTACCACCAAATCGGCTGCAAAAAAACCATCAGTTGTACGAATTCCTTTAATTGTGTTTTGCTCTACAACAATTTCTTTCACCTCACTATTCAAAATAAAGTTCACACCTTTTTTCTTGGCCAAGGCAATGAGTGCATTGGGAATACTTATCATTCCTCCTTCGGGATAGAAGGTGCCCTGGTTTTGTTCTAGATGCGGAATCAAACTCAACATGCCAGGCGCACTGTATGGATTACTCCCATTATAGGTTGCAAAGCGATTGAAAATTTGAACTGCTTCCTCGGTTGAGAATTCTTTTTGGTTGAATTCATTTAATGTGCTGAACAGATAAGGTAACTTGACCGTAGACATGGCACTAAGCACACGAGGATGTAGCCAAGTTGATGCTT
This sequence comes from Bacteroidota bacterium, assembly GCA_039805205.1. Classification (GTDB taxonomy): domain Bacteria; phylum Bacteroidota; class Bacteroidia; order Chitinophagales; family Chitinophagaceae; genus Pollutibacter. Next base: position 2,509 of record JBDLUR010000066.1, on the reverse strand, counting down.
TGTGTAATGAGTAATTAAGAAATATCTGACCCACATCTTCATATACACGTTCAGCATTTTTTAGATAGCGTTCTACATTTTCCTTTGGTTCGCCTAAGCTTGTTTCCATTTCCATTGCAAAAGCATCACTCGACGTATAGGCATTAACCAATTTCCCATTTTCAAAGAAATACCTACACGCCAATGGAAGTGTGCGGTATTGAAAATAATTATTGATGTCTTCACCCGCCAATTGAAATAACTCTTCTAGATTAGCTGGCTGTGTAAACAAAGAAGGTCCTGCATCAAACTTATATCCTTGCTTTTCAATCAGATACATTTTTCCGCCAGCAACAGCATTCTTTTCATGTACCTCAACTTCAAACCCTTTGACTGCTAAACGAATGGCAGTTGCAATACCTGCAATACCTGCCCCAACAACAATAGCTTTATCTTTATGCATGAACAATATGCTGATTTTCTTTCAGGTAATTTTCAAGAAGTGGTAAAGCAATCTTAAACCATTCGGTATACTGACCTGGATGTTGATCAACATCTGTTTTTAATTCATTCATGGAACGATAACAATAATCACCTACTTCTTCTTCATTGATATGTATTTCTCCATCGTAAGTACCTATAAAAACATGGTCGTATTCGTATTCAGTTAGCTCATTATCCAATTCAGCCTTGTAAATAAACGTGAATGCAGGACTGATTGCTGTGACAAAACCCAGTTCTTCATGCAACCTTCTTTTTGCACCTACTTCGGGTGTCTCAGTTGGAAAAGGGTGACTACAACATGCATTTGTCCATAAACCCCCACTGTGGTATTTACTCAAAGCCCTACGTTGCAACAACATCTCGCCCGTGGAATTGAAAAGGAAAACACTAAAAGCCCTATGCAATAAAGCCTTTCGGTGGGTTTCCATTTTTTCCATGGTACCTACAGCTTCATCCTGTTCATTGACAAGCACTAAAAATTGCTCTTGATGATCCATTATTGATTAGGGTTTGGGTGTGTTTAGCACTTTTGTAAAATCATGGCCAAGCGGACTCACCCCAGGATCAAAATAGCCAATTAATTTACCCTGTTCATCAATGACGTATTTAGAGAAATTCCATGATGGCGCTTGTTCGTTCCAGCCATTTTGCTTTTGATCAGACAACCATTGAAATATAGGATGTTGATCTGCAGATTTAATTACTGTCGTTTTCATAGCCAACGGAAAATCAACGCCATAGTTTTTCTTACAAAAAGAGGCTATCTCTTCATTACTTCCTTTCTCCTGTTGCTTGAAATCATTTGCAGGAAACCCTATAATAACTAATTCGTCTTTTCGTTGCTCATATAATTTCTGTAACTCTTCATACTGACCCGTATAACCACAATCACTTGCCGTATTGACTACAACAATTTTCTTTCCGCGATAAGCAGATAAATCTGCGGTATCACCATTGATAAGTTCAAATGGAATAGTATAAACGGATGTGACTGGATCTGAAACAGTTTTTGGCAAAACAACCTTACTGTTTACACCAAAAAATCTGGTAACACTCGTTAAGACCGGATAGAACGACTTCAACATATTTTGCCTTGTACTCATACTTTTCTGAGTTTTAGTTGTTGTGCAGGCATATACCAATACAGAAAGTACAGCAACTGCCAGAACTATTTTGAGGTAATTTTTCTTCATGGAATAACTTAAGTAAACTTGAAAATTTTTCTAAGCAACTCCGCTTTACCCCTGTAAGGTGCATACCAGAGCGGAACATCAAACCAGGACCTAGATTGCATGACAGCTTTTGGCCTGGTAAAGGTTTCAAATCCAAACTTGCCGTGGTATTGTCCAGTTCCACTCGGACCAACACCACCGAATGGAAGATGTGGATTCGCCAAATGAATAATACCATTGTTGATTGCGCACCCACCAAATCGCACACTTGAGATAAAATAATCTTGCACTTTTTTATCCTCAGCATACACATAAAGAGAAAGCGGGAATGGATTTTTTTGAATCCACTCAATCACCTCTTCATTTGATTCGTAAGTAATGATGGGAAGAACCGGACCAAATATTTCCTCTTGCATCACAGTATCCTTGATGGAAATATCTTCTATGATTGTTGGCTCAATATAACAATCTGCCTCATTGTGTCTTCCCCCTGTTACTATTTTTCCTTGTGAGAGATAAGATAGAATACTCTTGTATCTTTTTGTATTGATGATTCGTCCAAAGTCCTCACTCTTTGAAGGATCTTCGCCAAACATTTGCTTGAAGTTAGTGGTAAGCTTTTCAACAAGTTGATCTTTAACTGAACGATGCACCAATACATAATCTGGCGCAACACAAGTCTGACCTGCATTCATCAACTTACTCCAGGCGATTTTCTTGGCAGTATAATCGAGTGCTGCAGACTTGTCCACTATACAGGGGCTTTTTCCACCAAGCTCTAAAGTTACAGGCACCAATTTCTTGGCAGCCATTTCCATGATTTTCTGTCCCACTCCTGTACTGCCTGTGAAAAA
>JBDLUR010000065.1:0-5898 GCA_039805205.1 Bacteroidota bacterium | reverse complement strand
GATTGGATGCTGATTCTGTTGAACTTGAAAAAGATGATTATCCTGGGGTTGTGAATATGGTAGTGAAGTGGTTTACGGATAGTTCAAGTGATATGGTGAGAGAATGGGCTGAAAAATATATGATGTTGAAGCCCTGCACGAGTTGTAAGGGAACAAGATTGAAAGAAGAAAGTCTTTGGTTCAAAGTAGATGAAACCAATATTGCTGAATTATCCAATATGGATTTAATCAGTTTGGATAATTGGTTCAAGGATCTCGAAAAGAGGTTGGATAAAAAGCAGAATGCTATTGCTAAAGATATATTGAAGGAGATCAGAAGCAGGGTTGTTTTTTTGTTGGATGTGGGGTTAGGTTATCTCTCGTTAAATAGACCAACTCGTACTTTAAGCGGAGGAGAGTCTCAGCGAATTCGTTTGGCAACACAGATTGGATCACAATTGCAGGGCATTACATATATTCTTGATGAGCCTTCTATAGGACTACATCAAAGAGATAATCAGCAATTGATTCATGCCTTACAAAACTTACGTGATATTGGTAATAGTGTATTGGTGGTTGAGCATGATAAGGATATCATGTGGGCATCTGACTATTTGATTGATGTTGGTCCGCGTGCTGGAATTCATGGTGGAACTATTGTGGCACAAGGAACACCGCAAGAAGTTTGTAATTCAAATTCAGAAACTGCTCTTTTCTTGAATAATCGCAAGAAGATTGAGTTGCCGACTGAACGCAGGAAGGGTAATGGATTACATATTGAATTGGTTGGAGCAAAAGGGAATAATTTAAAAAATGTAAATGCTACTTTTCCTTTGGGAACATTCATTGTTGTTTCAGGAGTGAGTGGCAGTGGAAAATCGACTTTGATCAACGAGACCTTATATCCTTTGCTGAGTAAGCATTGTTTTGATTCAAAGGCGGATCCAATGCCTTATAAACGTATTGCAGGTTTGGAGCATATAGATAAAGTAATTGAAATTGATCAGTCGCCAATTGGTAGAACTCCAAGAAGCAATCCTGCTACCTACTGCAATTTCTTTTCTGATATCAGACAATTGTTTGCTGCAGTACCCGAAGCTAAAATTCGCGGCTATGGTGCAGGTAGATTTTCATTTAATGTTAAGGCAGGAAGATGTGATGTTTGTGAAGGTGGTGGTTTGAGAGTGATTGAAATGAATTTTCTTCCAGATGTTTATGTGCACTGTGAAAAATGTAATGGTAAGCGATACAATAGAGAAACTTTAGAAATCAGATACAAGGGGAAGTCGATCAGTGATGTATTGGATATGACTGTTGAAGAAGCCGTAGTGTTTTTTCAGCAGGTACCTTATTTGTATAGGAAGATTAAAGTATTGCAAGATGTTGGTTTGGGTTACGTAACCCTTGGTCAGTCGGCTGTCACGTTGAGTGGGGGTGAGGCGCAGCGTGTTAAGTTAGCGACAGAGTTATCCAAAAAAGATACAGGAAAGACTTTCTATATTTTGGATGAGCCAACTACAGGCCTTCATTTTCAGGATATCAATTTGTTGTTAACTGTATTGAATAAACTCGTTAACAGAGGGAACACTGTTTTGGTCATTGAACATAACATGGATGTAGTAAAAATGGCAGACCATATTATTGATTTAGGTCCAGAAGGAGGAAGTGGTGGAGGAACTATTCTTTATCAGGGTGATGTGTATGGTTTATTAAAAATTAAAGGGAGTCACACTGCACAATTTCTCAAACAAGAATTGATTTAAGTTTCCAACTTGATAAAAAAAATCCGGAGACATTAGTCCCCGGACGTTTTCATTGTGTACGGACATTAAAACCTAACTACAGGACATTTGACACCACTATTTCTACCATAGTTGTAGTCGTTATTTCTTCCTAAACGGATACTGAGTTTTATTGTGGAAGCGTAATAAGCATCTTTGTTGGAAGCTGTTCCTCTCTTATTGCCTATACCATAACTTGGCCTATAAACACCGCCATTAGCGAAGGCGGTTTTGTTCGCCATCTGGACAGCCATTTTAGCCTCCGGACTTTCTTCTCCAAAAAATTGGTAGAAGTCTTCGTTGCTGATATAATTTGTGCTCACATCATCAATATAGTCGGTGAATGTTTTTCTATTTACAATTTCAAATGCTAAGGCTATGTTTTGGTTCATGAAGTATTTCAAACCAAATCCATAGGGAATATTCATTTGCGTCAATTTGTATTCTTTGCGATCGGCATATTTAGGCATGCCTTGTCCCTCTGTTCTCAATGGTTTTAAATTAACCCAAGTTTTTGTTCCATCTTCCGCTTCGTATTGCGCTTGTGGATTGAAGTTGAAAACGCCTACTCCAAAAACAAAATAGGGTCTTATTCTGTGGTAAACGTCTTCAGATTCATATTCAAATAGCGTTGTTGGATAAATTTCAGTAACCAATAGTGCTTCTCTCACCGGCGATTTGAAGTGTTGGTTTCTCGCTTTTCTAGCTTCTTCATAACCACCTAAACCATTGATTAAACTATCAGCACCCTCTAGTCTTCCGATGTTAGCGGAGAAACTGAAAGAGATGAATTCACTTGCACGATAAGTAACATGTGCACCCGTCATGAATTTTGTAAGCGAAACCATGTTATCTTTTAGAAAACCTTTTCCTTTTCCAGCATTACCTCCTAAATCACCTAGAAAATTGGAAAAGCCATAGTTGAATCCAATTTCAAATTTGGATTGTTGCGCTTGAGCTGGACTACATAGGATTGTAGTCAAAAGAAGCATAGCGCAAATTGTTACGATAAGACTATTTAGTCTGGTTTTCATGGGGTTGGATACTTAGTTGTCTTTCGACACTAATAAAACGTAAACCAACTATCCCATATTATATCAACCTCTAAAATCGAGGGAAAACGCGGTAGTGGAGGTAGAGTTCTTCAGTATTTTTACTGATTTCTGATCATTTTGATATGCGGAATATCATCTTCTAAATAAGTTTCACTGCATTGTAAAAAGCCAAAACTTTCATAAAACTTCTTTAGATAGAGTTGTGCACCTATTTTGATTGGAACATTACCATAAAGAGAAATGGTTTCTTGTATGGCTGTTTTCATCAATTCAATACCTACCCCTTTTCTACGGAACTGCGGCGAAGAAACTACTCTTCCAATCGATGGCTCTTCATAGGAAAGTCCGGGTGGAAGTATTCGAACTCCTGCAGCTAGTTTTCCATCAATTCTCCCTTGTAGATGAAGGGAAAACTGGTCTTTATCGTCCATGTCCAGAAACACACAATTTTGTTCAACGACAAAAACCTCACTTCTTAGTCGGAGTATTTCGTAAAGTTCACGAGAAGATAACTCTTCAAATTTTTTTAGCGACCATTCTATTTTTTCCATTAGAACAAAAATGAGTACCAAAGGTAATTCAAGTTCATGAATGCTTCCTTGTAAATGACTTGTAGATGCTGAAATGATTTAAATTTGAAAGAAAAAAATCAGTAGCTATTCAACCATATTGAATAATCCAATTGAATACTTGAAAGGAGTTGGTCCTTTAAGAGCAGATATGCTCAAAAAAGAGTTGCAGATTTTTACTTTTGAAGATTTACTCAATCATTTCCCATTAAGACATTTAGACCGGACCAGTGTGCAGGCGATTGGTCAGATTAATCCCACAATGGATCACGTTCAAGTTAGAGGAGTTGTAGTGTCCATGGAAATTGTAGGAGAAAGAAGGGCCAAGCGTTTAGTAGTTTTTTTGAGGGATAAGACGGGTATTATAGAAATGACTTGGTTTCAGGGCATCACTTGGGTGCAGAAATTATTACAAGTAGGGCAAGAATACTTGGCCTTTGGTAAACTCGGTTTTTTCTTGGGCAAACCTCAATTAAACCATCCCGAGATTGAATCTGTTCAAGAACACAATGCTTCAGGGAAAAGACATCTTGAGCCGATATATCCAGTAACTGAAAAATTAAAAGCAAGAGGGTTGAATGGTCGTGCTATGGGTAAACTCATGGAACAATTGTTCCTGGTGCTGGAAGAAAAAGAGTTGCCTGAATGCCTACCACATTCATTAATCAAGAAATATAATTTCATCAGTCGTTTCAAAGCGTATCAATTTTTACACTTTCCTACAAACCTCCAATTTTATCAACAGGCTGTTGAGCGCATGAAATTTGAAGAGTTATTTATTGCGCAGTTGAGATTGGGAATGTTACGTTCATCGCGTCATCGATTTTCTAAAGGCGTTGTCTTTAGCCAAGTAGGTGAAGTTTTTAATACATTTTTTCACGAGCATCTTCCTTTTGAGTTGACCAATGCACAAAAAAGAGTATTAAAAGAGATAAGACAAGATACTGGCACAGGAAAGCAAATGAACAGATTATTGCAAGGCGATGTGGGAAGTGGAAAAACAATTGTTGCCTTGATGTCGATGTTGATTGCGGTTGACAATGGATATCAATCTTGTTTGATGGCGCCAACAGAAATTTTAGCTAGGCAACATGCAGAGCAATTTTCAAAATTGTTGGAGCCCATGGGTCTTAAGGTAGGCTTGTTGACAGGCTCTACAAAAGCAGCTGAAAGGAAATATATTTTATCTGTAATCGAAACCGGAGAGCTGAAAATTCTAGTGGGTACACATGCATTGATTGAAGATGCTGTTCGATTTAATAATTTAGGGTTGGCTGTTATTGACGAGCAGCATAAGTTTGGTGTAGCCCAAAGAGCTAAACTTTGGGAAAAAAATCAGATTCCGCCGCATGTATTGGTGATGACAGCTACTCCCATTCCAAGGACTTTAGCAATGACTGCCTATGGCGATCTTGATTATAGTGTAATCGATGAATTACCACCAGGTAGAACACCAATTACGACTGTCCATCGGTTGGATGATGCAAGGCCACAAGTAATGGATTTTATAAAGTCGGAAATCAAACTTGGCAGACAGATCTATTTTATATTTCCTTTGATTGAAGCAAGTGAAAAATTACAGTATGAAGATTTGATGAAAGGCTATGATAATGTCAAATCATGGTTTCCTGAACCACAATATTGGATAAGTATGGTACATGGCAGGATGCCGGCCGAACAGAAAGAGGTCAATATGAAAAGATTTGTGGAACATGATACGCAAATCATGGTGGCTACTACTGTGATTGAGGTAGGGGTGAATGTACCTAATGCATCAGTTATGGTAATAGAAAGTGCTGAAAAATTTGGGTTGAGTCAGCTACACCAACTTAGGGGCAGGGTAGGTAGAGGTAGCGAAAAGAGTTATTGTATTCTTTTATCGGGTAATCAAATTGGAAAAGATGCAAAAGACAGGTTGTCTGTGATGTGTTCAACAAATGATGGATTCAAAATTGCTGAAAAAGATTTAGAGCTAAGAGGTCCGGGTGATATACAAGGTACCCGACAAAGTGGTGCGCTCAATTTTAAACTTGCCAATATAGTAGATGACAGAGGCTTGCTTGATCAGGCTAGAACTGATGTAGAGCAATTGCTAACAAATGATTCCGATTTAACTTCTCCAGATAATTATCCGCTGTTAATGCATCTAAAGAAAATGAGAGGCGGACAAGCCTGGTCTAAAATTTCCTAGTGATTGAATTAAAATCTTGGTGGGCATTTTAGGTATTTGTCACCTCCAAACCAAGAATTCGATTGACCAGCTACTCGATCTAAATTGATAAACATTTTTATACTTGAAGTATAATAATAATCATTGAATTTATTGAGAGAGCCTCTTGGTTCAGTTGGAAGAAAGCCATTCACATGCACGCCATTGATCCATGAAGGAAAGTTGGCTTTTTGTTTAGCCTGATCGGCAAGTACAGTTCCTGCACCAAAAAAGTTATCAAATTCTGCGTTGTCAATATATCTGCCACTAACATCATCAAGATAATCGGTAGAAGTAGTTCTATT
>JBDLUR010000064.1:0-2688 GCA_039805205.1 Bacteroidota bacterium | reverse complement strand
CAATTGATTGCTGGGGTTTACACTAGACCTGGTGATGCAATCATTCCAATGGTGGGTTACCAATGGAAGAATTTCAAGTTTACATTTAGTTATGATGCTACTACATCAGGCTTACAAAGCTTTAATGGTGGACGTGGAGCTACTGAAATGTATATGCAGTATGATGGCATGTATACGCTCATGTATGCTAACAAACAAAGTTTTTGTCCTGCTTTCTAATTTTGTAACCGGTTATTTTTTTCTCCAACTCTCAGCTAATTCCGAACTTCGTTGTAAATCATCCCAATATGCAGCATAGCTCAATTGCTAAAGATGTTTATGACCAATTGGTCAATATAGTGGGACAAGAATTTGTGCTTGTGGATAAAGAAAATTTGCAAGCATACGGACATGATGAAACTGAAAAACTCTTGTATCTACCTGAAGTGGTTGTTCGACCAAGAAACCCTGATGAAGTGAGTCGTATCATGCAGCTTTGTAATGCTGAAAAAATTCCTGTTACTCCACGCGGTGCAGGTACCGGACTCAGTGGCGGTGCATTGCCTCATTTGGGTGGGGTATTGTTGTCGACTGACCGCATGAACAGCATTTTAAATATTGATGAGGAAAACCTACAAGTAATTACTGAACCTGGAGTAATTACCCAGGTGCTTCAAGATGCTGTTAAGGCAGTAGGTTTGTTTTATCCACCTGATCCGTCTAGTAAAGGCTCTTGCTTTATTGGCGGAAATATTGCAGAAAACAGTGGGGGTCCTAAAGCCGTTAAATATGGTGTAGTGAAAGATTATGTGCTTAATCTTGAGGTGGTATTGCCTACTGGTGAGATCATGTGGACAGGCAGCAATGTTTTGAAAAACGCAACTGGCTATAACCTCACACAATTGATGGTAGGAAGTGAGGGTACTTTAGGTATTGTTACTAAAATTGTGTTGAAGTTAATACCTCATCCCAAACACGATTTGTTGATGTTGGTCCCTTTTTCATCACTAGAAAAAGCAAGTGAAGCTGTTAGTGCTATATTCAAAGCGGGTTTCACCCCTTCTGCTCTTGAGTTGGTTGAAATAGATGCACTAAGCATTGTAAGCAAATACCTTTCATCATCTGCTGTTCAGTTAACAGATGATACTGCCGCTCATTTGATCATTGAAGTGGATGGGAACGATCTTGATACGCTCAGAAATGAAATGGAGGCTATTGCTGATTTATTAAATCAATTTGAATGCGGTGAAATCTATTTTGCAGATGATGCTCAACAGAAGGATGTGTTATGGAGTATGCGCAGGAAAGTAGCAGAGTATGTGAAGCTAGAGGGATACACTATTGAGGAGGATACTGTTGTTCCTCGTGCTGCCTTGCCTGCATTGATAAAGGGTTTAAAACAGTTGGGTAATAAATTAGATTTCAAAGTGGTGTGTTATGGTCATGCTGGTGATGGTAATCTACATGTACGCATTTTTAAAGAAGGTATTCCAAATAGTCATGGTCACCCTGAAATGACTGCTATTCTTAGAGAGCTGTTTCAATTAGTACATGCTTTGGGAGGTACTATCAGTGGGGAACATGGTGTTGGTCTCATTCAAAAACCGTATTTAGACATTGTTTTTGATGAAACCCGAATGAGGTTGATGAGGTCGATTAAAAAAGCTTTTGATCCAAACAATATCCTGAATGCTGGTAAAATATTTGATTAATTATTACCAAGATTTTTTTGAATAGTATCAACCAATTCTATTGGATGATGATAATGCTTTAATCTCGTCCATATTGGATCATATAGGAATCCTTTTGTTTCTAAGGACTCAAGATGAAGGATCAAGTGATCATAGAATCCCGCAGTATTGAGTAGGTATATTTTTTTATCGTGTATGCTCAGTTGATTCCAAGTCAGCATTTCAAAAAGCTCATCAAGCGTGCCAAATCCTCCAGGAAGAACAATTGCAGCTGCACACATGTCGTACATTGTTTTTTTTCTGATGTGCATGTCTTTTGTGATGATTAGCTCCGTTAAGCCTTCATGCTGTTTTTCCCATGCAACCAGGACTTCAGGAATTACACCAAATACTTTAGCTCCATTAGAAATTGCTGCATTAGCTACTGCACCCATAATGCCGACTGAAGATCCGCCATATACGATGTCGAATCCATTGTTTGCTAATTGTTCTCCTAATTGAGCTGCATCAGCTAAATACTGAGGATCAGTACCAGTTTTGGAGCCACAAAAAACTGCTATAATTGGTTTTTGGTGGAGAGCCATTTATTTCTTTTTGTAATCACCTCTTTTCCAAGAGCGGACAAATTCACCCCATGCGAAAGGATTGAATATGTTCATTGGTGGAGTTTGTCCGGTGTAGTAGTATTTTTGAGCACTCTTAGCAAGGTTTAAATTTACCGCTTCTCTTCCGTCGCTAGGAAGCGTTCTCATGAGCATTCTTCGCGTTGCCATGTCGGTATTTTTTCTGGCTATTTCAATATTGTCGTCTGGTACGTCTGTGGCTACAAAATCTCGTTCAAATTGCTCTCTTGTTGGTCTGGGTTTTATAATGGCTGCTGGAAGATAGGCGGTATCATTAATCATCAATTGTATGATACTGTATTGATTGCCTTCTAGGTCTTTTGGGATAAGGGTTATTTTGTCTTTGAAACCAATGCAAGAGAATTCAATTTGATCGCCTTTTAGCACCACAATTG
>JBDLUR010000063.1:0-7558 GCA_039805205.1 Bacteroidota bacterium | reverse complement strand
GTTGCAGAAGTCTTCGAAATATAAGATGCTGTTCCTGATAATGTAGTACTCGGAGAAGGTGTCAATTCAATTTTATACTGAACTGAATATGTCTTTTCAACAGGAGTTTCTTCTTTTTTACAAGAAGCAATTGCAGCAATGAGCAATAACGAAGCAAATATTTTTTTCATGTTAGTTTGATTTTTTAAATTAAGAAAAGAGTTTATTCTATTGTATAAGATAAATTAATACTAGAGGTTGTAGGTACTGTCTGAAAAACATTTCGAAAAACCACAACTGCACCATCAACTATTATTGAAGCCTGATAGCTAGCAAAATTGGCAACACTAGCAGTAAATCCAACCTTATCCCCGACACTCAAATTCCAATTACTCTCAGCTACATTCCATCCAAAATTATTTACACTGCCTACTGTTGTTGCTGATGTTTTTGAAATATAAGTAACAGTTCCTGTCAAACTTGAATTAGGGAGCGGGGTACCAAAAATTTTATACTCAATATTGTAGGGTTTACTTACAGGGGTTTCTTCTTTTTTACAAGAAGCTATTGTAGCAAGAAACAATAATGATACAAGGATTTTTTTCATAGAGTGTTTGAAATTAAAACAAACAGGGATTTATTCGATTGTATAAGTCAAATTAATCGGATAGTTTAATGGTAGAGTGGTTGCCTGAAGATCAAATACACGTATACCTCCATCCACTATAATTGCCGCCTGATAAGAAGCTAGATTAGAAAGTGTTGCAGTAAAACCAACTTTATCTCCTGGCTTTAATGCCCAATTACTTTCTGTATTCGACCAGCCACTAATGCTCCAAGAACCGGTGGCAGTAGGTGAATTTTTAGAAATAAAAGATATACTACCACTGATATTGGAATTGGGCTGTGGTGTTCCTACCACCTCATATTTAACAGTATAAGTTTTTTCTACAGGAGCACTATCCTCTTTCTTACAAGAAAGTAAACTTGAAATAACGAGTAATGAGCAAATGATTTTCTTCATTTTTAGTTGATTTATCGATGCAATATTAAGTTATCAAGTTGAAAATAAGTTTTGTAGTTTCTCACATTGATTAATTTTAACTCAAATTATCCTATGTGTTATTTCAATAGCGTTAACCTAAATATTGGCGACATCATAAAGATCTCAAACAAAGAGAAGAAAATTGATACTCAGATTAAATCAAATGTCACCAGTGGTTTTGAGTTTACACAATGGCCCATCATCAAAGAAAACCAAAGCTCTATTGATTTAGTTCTTGAAATGGCCCACTGGGAATTCATCCCATCATGGATTAATAATACCAAAGAGCTGGAAACTAGCAGAGAAAAGTTTACAACACTCAATGCAAAAGGCGAAAATCTATTAGAAAGTAAGATGTACAGAGATGCAACTTTGAAAAGAAGATGCATCGTTTTATCCTCTGGATTTTATGAATGGAGACATTATAAACCAATAGGTACAAAAAAAGAAAATGCCTATCCATACTTCATTACCATAAAAGGCAAACCCGTTTTCTTTATGGCGGGCATCTATCAACCTTGGACTGATAAAAATACTGGAGAGACCATTGATAGTTTTGCTATTGTAACAACAGCTGCTAACGACTTGATGTCGAAAGTGCACAACAAGAAAAAAAGAATGCCCACAATATTGAGCGAGATTCTAGCACATGAGTGGTTGCAAGAAGGATTAATTGAATCACGCATCAAAAAAATTGCGAATTTTCAGTTGGCTAACGAAGACATGGAAGCCATCTCCATTAGAAAAGATTTTAAAACTGCCGTACATCCGCAAGAGAAGTTTGTCTATGCAGAACTCCCTTCACTTGATCAATCAGAGGGATTTACCAACGAGCTTCCATTTGTATGACCCTCCTTCTAACACAATACCCCAATAATCAAACGATCCTGTACTTCTATCCCCTGCTGCATTTAAGAGCAATGGTCCGGTTATGCCAAAATATTTACTCGACTCAATATTGAATACTTTCTTGGTCAAGTCATAAGAAGAATTTGAAATAGGCAGTGCAGTTACAGTTTTAGCAATTACCCAAACAGCATCATAGGCTGCCAATGCATAAGCATCTGCTTCAATACCAGTTTCTGATTTTATTACTGAGGCAATAGTAGATAAATCAGGATGCGCTACTGCTGGTAAACCAAAATTAGGAGCGATAAATTTTGTTGCGGCAGCAAATGCAGCAGCTTTTGCATCGCTAGTTAATGCAGTACTCAATACCACCCCATCGCCACCATACCACTGGACTGATGTGAAAACCGGATCGGTAGCAGCTTCATTAAATAAAGAAACACACTCATCAAAAGAAGCTAAATACACAGCTACCTTTTCAGCACCTTGCGCAGTGATATAATTTTGAAGTTTTGATTTTAATGTTGCAAGCAGAGCACTGTAGTTTGTCAAAGTAGTTGAATAAGGAGCAATAGCATCAACCTGTCCGCCTAAAGCTGTAAAGGAGCTACCTACACTTGTCTGTAATCCTTTGTTTCCTGCATCATCTCTTGATAAAGTGATAACCACTCGCTTGCCTTCAGCATACATGGTTTTGGCTAAAGCGGGACCTTCAACTGCGTCACCCGGACAAAATCTGAATATGCCATCGCCAGAAATAGCTAAACTACTTGCAGTGCTACCCTGACTAACAACCAATATATTATTTTGATCTGCAATAGGCTTTACAGCAGCCAGTTCTGCACTAGATTGAGGACCAATCACATATTTTGTTTTTGTACGAACGATATCAGTCATTGCAAGCTTCGCAATTGTAGTATCCAATTTTGTATCAAAAACTATCCCAGTAAATCTGATGTTGGTCCCTTTTTGTTCCATATAAGCATTAACATCATCTATGGCCATGCCAATTGCTTTCTGGGAAGTAAGTCCCAATGTTGACCAATTCCCAGTAAGTGAGAGCAAAGAACCAATTTCAACTTCTGTAACTGTTTTATCAACGGTCTTTTTACAACCATTCAAAGTTGTCAAAACCACCAAACAACATGCCAATACTATTTTTCTCATATTTTAATTTTCAAACTCAAGTTAAGTTCAACATTATACCTTATGCTCATATGAGCATTAAGATTTCAACAACATCACCAGCGAACCAACTATTGTTAAACCAATAACTAATTTTCGATAGTGTTCGTCTTTAATTTTGTCTACAAATCTCACTCCAGCCCAAAAGCCCAATAATAACACTGGAATCAAATACAGATCAATTTGTAAAGTTTCTCCATTGATGTTCTTCCAATAAAATAGTTGAAACGGAAACTTAAACCAGTTCATGAATAAAAATATCCATGCCCCCGTTCCAATAAATACATTTTTATTGACTCTCATCGCCAAGAAATAAAGATTAGCAAATGCACCTGCCAAATTACCTATCATGGTAGTAAATCCGGCTGCCAAACCATTACCAATTGCAAAAGCAGGATGATTGGGCACTTCTTTATTCTTTCTAAATTCCATAATCAACACAATTACAATTGTCACCAATACTATTCCCGACATGATTTTTCTAAAGAGCAACTCGTGCATATCCTTACCTAAAAATACTCCTAACAAAATACCAATGATCATCCAAGGCGCTAGCTTCCAAAAAAGAGACCAATCTGCATATCTTCTGTAATAAGCCACAGCGGCAACATCGGCACACAACAATAAGGGTAATACAATACCTGTAGATGTTTTACTCCCAAACACAATTGCCATCAAGGTTACATTCAGCATGTCAATACCCTTCACTCCTCCCTTTCCCATTCCGATGAGAAAAGTTGAAATAATTACCAAAACCCAATCGGTATTACTCAATACTGCTTGCATCTGTTTTTATTGACTACTGTTGATTTATACTATGACTTTAAACAATAAAAAATGCTGATGAAACGAATTCCATCAGCATTGATTAATTAGTGAATAGTTACTTTTTGATCGGTGTGCAATGTTCTGCTAAAATTTTAACCTTCCCCTTATGCTTAACGATAGTAACACTGCAACGCTGTCTGTCATTAAATTGCTCACCATGATAATACCCCTCACCCTTCCATATAGTGCTTACAACAGCTGCATTTCCATCAAGTTGAACAATGAAATTTTCACGTTCCATATTTTGCAACGTATACACGTCAGAACCTGCCGTAGCTACTAGTTTGGATCGGTTGAAGGTATAACCAGATTGTGTAAAGTAGACATAGTGCTCTGATAATACAGAATCTACAATTGCCTCATTCTTATTTTTCCAGCCCTCATCAAATTTATTGATCACAGCCATTACTTCTTCTTCAGTAAGTACTTCTTCTACATCTTGTTTGGTGCTGACTGATCCAACACAACCAACAAAAAAGAAAAGAGAAAAAACAAAAGTTAAAATTCGCATAGTACATTAATTTATTTTACTCTAACTGCAACTACATCAAACATATCCATCAAGCTACCTGTTGCGGTATTGTCATCTTTTTTGGTAATGGTGATGGTAATATCATACCCCATTACAGAAAAAGACATTTTCAAGGCAGCACCATCAAGCTCAACGTTGCTCATTGCTTTTTCTTCCTTTGATTCTGGATCAACAAAATTGCCTTTTATTTTACCGTCCTTCGACTCAAATTTTACAGGAATGGTTACATCGCCATTAGGAGTACCTTTTGCAGTCGCGTTCCACTTGCCCATGAAATAAGCCTCAACAGCACTTGCACCTCCATTGGTTGCTCCACCAGTTGCGCGGACTGCCTCTACATCAAACATACCCATCAATGAACCAGTCGCGGTATTATCATCTTTTTTAGCCAAAGTCACTGTTACATCATAGCCTGATATGTTAAAACCAAATGTCAACTTATCGCTATCCATATAAGCAGTATCCATTGTCTTTTCTTCCTTAGACTCTGGATCAGTAAAAAATCCTTTTAAAGCTGTACCATTCTTTTCAAAACGTGCAGGCAAAGTAACATCGCCATTTGGCGTACCTTTTACTGTAACATTCCATTTGCCTAAGAAATAAGTTTCAGTAGCACTTTGAGCTTGTACGCCATTTACTGCAAATGCTGTAAAAGCGACAAATAATAAGGCATAAATTGATTTCATTTTGTTTTTGTTTTTGATATGCTAAAATTACTAATTTTTTTGAAGCACCCTTACCCGCTCATCAACTCATTTTACCAAGGCATCAAACATGATCTCTACTGGATGCAGAGCATGCTTTTGTGTACCATCCTTGATTTGGTGCCTACAGCTTGTGCCTGGTGCAGCTATAATGGTATCCGCAGATTTATTCCTTACCGCAGGGAACAGAACCAACTCTCCAATTTTCATGGAAACATCATAATGCTCCTTTTCATAACCAAATGATCCAGCCATACCGCAACAGCCTGAAGGAATAGCTTCCACAGTATAGTTTTCTGGGAAAGACAGCAGCTTTTGTGTGGCAGCAAGTGAACCGACTGCCTTTTGCTGACAGTGTCCGTGTAATATAACCTTAGCCTCCTGGGCAGTAAATGAAGATTTACTAATTCTCCCTGCCTCTATTTCACGCGCAAAAAATTCATCTATGTAAAAACTGTTTTTGGCCAGTGACTTAGCTTGTTCTAATTGTTCATCAGTGGCCAAATCTGGATACTCATCTCTAAACGTCAAAATAGCCGAAGGCTCAATGCCCACCAATGGCTGCTCCGCACTCACCAAACCACTGAACAATTGAATGTTTTGGTTCGCTATCTCCTTAGCTTTTCTGACCAATCCTTTCGACAACCAGGTTCTGCCACTTTCATTGTGATCGACCATCTTTACTGCATAACCAAGTGCATTCAGTAGTTGAACCGCTTTTATACCAATGTGTGCATCGTTATAATTGGTGAACTCATCACAGAACAAGTAAACCGACTTATCGTATTGTTTTAAATCTTGAATCAGTTGATGTTTTTTTAACCAACTGCGCAAGGTTTGTTTAGCCAAATGCGGCATGCTTCGTTCAACTGCAAAGCCAGAAAGCTTTTTGATGGCCCCACCAATCAATGAATTGTCCATCGCCCAATTGTACAAACCTGGTGCAATAGATCCCAATTTGGCGGTCGACGTGAAATTAGCAATCAGCCTACTCCTAAACGGAACACCATTCGCATCATAATAATGCTGCAAGAATTCAGCCTTAAGCTTGGCCATATCTACATTAGAGGGACATTCGCTTTTGCAGGCTTTGCAACTCAAACACAAACTCATCACATCATAAATCTCTTTATGATCATATCGATTTTGTTTATCGGAATGCGTAAGAAACTCTCTTAAAATATTAGCTCTCGCCCTAGTTGTGTCTTTCTCATTTCTTGTAGCCATGTATGAGGGGCACATGGTGCCACCCGACAAATGAGTTTTTCTGCAATCACCTGAACCATTACATTGCTCAGCATGCTGCAAAATATCTTGCTGATGAAATCTAAATATCGTTTTAAACTCCGGTGTAAATTGTCCGGGTACATACCTCAACATGGTATCCATAGGAGGTGTGTCAACAATTTTATTAGGATTAAAAATGTTTTGAGGATCCCAAACTTTTTTTATTTCTTTCAACAACTGGTAATTCTTCTCTCCAACCATTTGTTTAATAAACTCTCCCCTCAATCTACCATCTCCATGTTCACCACTTAATGAACCTTTGTATTTTTTTACCAAAGTGGCCACTTCTTCAGCAATAGTTCTGAAAAGTTGATTACCCTCTTGGGTTTTTAAATTGATAATGGGTCGCAAATGAAGTTCACCTGACCCAGCATGGGCATAATGCACAGAATACAATCCATGCTTTTGTAAAATCTCATTAAACTCTCTGATATACGCAGGAAGATCTTCCACATCAACCGCTGTATCTTCAATGACAGGCACTGCTTTTTCATCACCGGGCAGGTTACTCAATAATCCTAACCCTGCTTTTCTCAAAGACCATATTTTTTTTGAATCAGCACCAAACAACAATGGGAAGTGATAACCGAGATTTGCAGCACGCATATCTGCTTCTACCTGATTGGCCAATTCCTGAATCTCTTCTCGTGTTTCTCTTACAAACTCAATAACTAAAATTGCACCCGGATCTCCTTGTACAAAAAACCTGTTCTTGCTCTGCTCAATATTTCCTTTTGTACACTCTAAAACATAATGATCAATCAGTTCACTTGCGCTGGGCTTGTATTTCAAGCCAATCAGATTAGCACGAAGCGATTCATCAATGGTATTAAAATGCACACACAAGAGACCAGTTTCTTTTGGTGGTGCAGGTACTACATTCAATTTGATTTCAGTAATGAAGGCAAGCGTTCCTTCAGATCCTGCAATCAAGGAACAAAAATTAAAATCTGGTCCCCCTGCCTCAAAAGGTGCCATGTCGATGAGCAAATCGACTGCATAACCGGTATTCCTTCTTTCAACAGTTTTTTTAGGAAACTCTTTCCTGATCTCCTGTTGATGTTCATAGTTGCTCAATAGCGACCTGACCGATTTATAAATCGATCCCTCTAAATTATTTAACTCGCATTTTTGGTGAAACGCATCTAA
>JBDLUR010000062.1:0-7408 GCA_039805205.1 Bacteroidota bacterium | reverse complement strand
GCGTAAACTTTGGTATTATATACGGACAAGGAGCGTTTGGTTTGGCAGATAATTTGGGCATCAGCAGAACAGAAGCCAAAACCATCATCGATAATTACAAAAAGGAATTTTCTGGAATTACAAGCTACATGGATAGCACCATCAATTTCGCAAGAGAGAAAGGCTATGTAGAAACTTTGATGGGAAGAAAAAGATGGTTAAGAGATATCAACTCTTCCAATTTTACCGTGAGAGGATTTGCTGAACGAAATGCCATCAACTCCCCCATACAAGGAACTGCTGCGGATATGATTAAACTTGCCATGATTAAAGTGAGCAGTGCTATCAAGAAAGAGGGATTTAAAAGCAAAATGATACTTCAGGTGCATGATGAATTGATCTTTGATGCATTACGTACAGAAGCAGATGCATTAAAAGCTTGTATTTTAGAAAACATGGAATCGGCTTTACCACTTCCTAATCAAGTCCCTGTGATTGCTGAAGCTGGCATGGGAGAAAACTGGTTAGAAGCACATTGATAGTAGTAAAAGTGTAGAGATAAATTATTGAGAAGTTGATCAATTTTATAAAATGATTACAAGATTTTTTATTCTTTTATTCAAGCTAAATGGATGGAAGATTGTTGGAACAGTCCCTCCTGAAATCAAGAAAGCAGTAGTTATTGCTGCACCACATACTTCTAATTGGGATTTTATCTATGCAATGGCCATATTTAGAATGCTAAAATTAAATGTGCGTTACCTGATAAAAAAAGAAGTGAATTTTTTTCCACTTAGCATTCTCCTAAAAAATACTGGAGCAATTCCTGTGGAACGCAGCAAGAAACAAAATCTTACTGATCAAATCATTGAGAAATTTAATCAAAGTGAAGAGTTGCTGGTGACAGTCCCTGCCGAAGGAACAAGAAAAAGAGTTGAGAAATGGAAAAGTGGATTTTATTACGCAGCGCTTGGCGCCAACGTTCCTATACTTCCAGGCTATCTGGACTACAAGAAAAAAGAAGGTGGCTTTGGGGAACCTATCTATCCAACAGGAAATGTAGAGGCAGATCTACTCAAATTAAGAGCGTTTTTTGAACATAAAACTGCAAAATATCCTGATCTCTTTAATATTGATGCAATTAAGTTTTCTTAAACATTACTCACTGTAATTTTGTTTCATAAATATGTTTGAAAGATATCTACATACCCTGACTTTGATTGGAGGAAGATATTTTATTGTGGCAGGATTTGCCTTTTTATTTTTCTATGTTATTCTTAAGGGAGTTCTCGAAAGCAAGAAAATTCAACAACGTTTCCCTAAGTACACAGACTACTTAAGAGAAATTGGCTATTCCTCACTAACCATATTCATTTTTGGAGCAGTACCAGTGTTCTTTATCTACAATGAAAATGTTTCAAAATATACTTTGCTATATAAAAACATAGACGAATATGGTTGGTTTTATTTTTGGTCTGTTTTTCCAATCATGTTGTTCTTGCACGATACTTACTTTTATTGGATGCATCGCATGATGCACCATAAAAGATTATTCAAACTATTTCATTTGGTGCATCATCAATCAACCAATCCTTCACCATGGGCAGCATATGCATTTCATCCGCTTGAAGCTATTGTAGAAGCTGGAATACTAGTTGTTTTTCTTTTTGTGCTACCCATGCACCGCCTTCATTTCTTTCTTTTTTTTATGTTCATGATTCTGTATAACGTATATGGACATCTTGGTTGGGAATTGTATCCTAAAAATTTCAATAAGACTAAAATAGGAAGATGGATCAATACTTCTGTTTGTCACAATCAACATCATCAGTTTTTTAAAGGAAACTACGGTCTTTATTTTTTGATTTGGGATCGATGGATGGGCACACTGAGAGAAGATTATGATACACATTATGAAAAAGTAAAAGCAAGATGAAGCCAAAAATAATTTATTGTTACGACGCATATTGTGGATGGTGTTATGGATTTAGTCCGGTTATCAAACAAATATGGGAAAATCACAAAGATCAATTCGACTTTGAAACCATCTCTGGTGGAATGATTCCTGTTGAATCAACACAACATATTGGTGGCATCGCTTCTTATATAAAAGAAGCTTACAAGACAGTTGAAAACATGACTGGAGTAACATTCGGACCAGATTATTTATGGCATATCAACCATCCTGATGAAAGTGATTGGTTTCCCAATTCTGAAATGGCAGCAATAGCTATGGCTATATTTAGAGAACAACACCCTGAGCTAACCGTTGCATTTGCTTCAGATTTACAATATGCACTTCATTTTGAGGGTAGAGATTTAACCGATAAAGAAGCTTATCGCCATTTGGTTGAAAAATACCAGTTAAATGAAGAAGAGTTTTATAGCAAACTTACTAGTGAAGCCTATAAAGAAAAAGCCTACTATGATTTTGCCCTAGTTCAACAACTTAGAGTGAATGGATTTCCAACAGTTTTTCTTCAATTAGAAGAGTCCAAATTATACATGATTGCAAGGGGATACAGTGATTTAGCTTCTGTTGAAAATCGAATCAACAACATACTTGCTGAAAACAATATTCAATAAATAGGTTGTAACTTGCGTCCATTAATTTGTGATTATGGAATACAACAAACTCATTTCCGCTACAGGATTTTCAGGACTATTTGAATTAGTTAGCAGTAAAAACGATGGTGCAATTGTGAAGTCACTAGAAGACGATTCTACCAAGTTTATCTCTACAAGACAACATCAGTTTTCACATCTCGAATCTATTGAAGTGTATACAAACGATGAAAATGTAAATCTAGTAGAGGTGTTCAAGGCAATGGAAGCAAGTACGGAAACACTTCCATCAGAAAAAGATAATAAGGCTGTTCGCTCCTATTTTGAAAAAGTATTCCCAGTAATGGATTTTGATAGAGTATACAACAGCGATATGAAAAAAATGGTGCGCTGGTTCAATGTTATCAAAAAGCACAACATTGAAATCAAACTTACCGAAGCTCCAGAAGAATCAGGCCAAGAAGGTTAATTAAACCCAATTATCATGCAGTACAGTGCCAACATTCAGAAACTGAAACATAGTTTTTTGCCATCCGACTTTAAACTAACTGATTGGAATAGTTTAGAGCCTTATATTATTCAATTGGTAGAAAGACCAATTGAATCAGAAACAGATTTAGAGCAGTGGCTAAAAGATATGAGTGAAGTAGAGGCCTTCATCAGTGAAGATGCATGTTGGAGACAAGTCAGAATGACTTGTGATACAGAAAATAAGACACTTGAAGAGGCATTCAATTTCTTCTTCATGGAAATTCAACCTAAGATTCAGCCTTATGCAGATCTATTGAATAAAAAATTAATCAATTGTCCTTTTACGAATTCGCTCGACCAACAAAAGTATTTTACTTACTTGCGTTCAGTTAAAAAAAGTATTGATTTATTCAGAGAGTCAAACATACCTCTTCAAGCAGAAGCAAGTGTACTTCAACAGCAGTATGGTACAATTGCCGGTAAGATGATGATTGAACATGAGGGACAGGAATATACCTTACAACAGGCGGCAAAATTCTTAGAGCATGAAGACAGATCAGTAAGAGAAACTGTCTATAAAAAAATTGCTGAAAGAAGATATGCAGATAAGGAAGCACTAAATGATCTTTATTCAAAACTTATAGCGCTTAGACACCAAATTGCATTGAATGCAGGTTTCAGCAACTATCGTGATTATAAGTTTGCTGAAATGGGTAGGTTCGATTACCAACCCCAAGCTTGCTTTGATTTTCATGATGCAGTTCAAGAAGCCGTTCTTCCATTAATCAATGATATCTACACTGAACAAGCAAAACGCTTGGGTATAGACATTATGAAACCTTGGGACACAGAAGCAGAACCAGCAGGCATACATCCGCTTCGTCCCTTTACTGATGGAAAAGATTTATTGAAAAAATCAATCACTTGTTTAGATCAACTTGATCCCTTCTTTGGAGATTGTCTGCGTAAAATGGATGAACTCAATCATCTTGACCTGGACAGTAGAAAAGGTAAGGCTCCTGGAGGATACAACATGCCACTTGCAGAAAGTGGAGCACCATTCATCTTTATGAATGCAGCTGCTCAAATGTCTGATTTAACCACCATGGTGCACGAAGCTGGTCATGCTATTCATTCTTTCTTAGCGCATGAATTACCATTAACAGCATTTAAAGAGTATCCAACAGAAATGGCTGAAGTGGCCAGTATGTCAATGGAATTATTCACGATGGATCACTGGGAAACATTTTTTGATAGTGAAGAGGAAATGAAAAGAGCCAAACGCCACCAACTTGAAAGAGTAATCACCATTTTCCCTTGGATTGCCATTATTGATAAGTTTCAACATTGGGTATACGAACATCCTAATCATACGCTTGAAGAGAGAGAAGAGAACTGGATGAACATATTAAATAAATTCACATCTACTGCTATTGACCATACTGGACTTGAAAAATACAGATCTTATGGCTGGCAGAAGCAATTACATCTGTTTGAAGTGCCATTTTACTACATAGAGTATGGTATTGCACAGTTAGGCGCAATAGGCATGTGGAAACAATACAAAGAAAATCCTAAAAAGGCATTAGATAATTATAAGTACGCTTTGAGTTTGGGTGGAACTAAAACACTTCCAGAGTTATACAAAGCTGCTGGAATAGATTTTGATTTTACCCATAAGAACATCAGTGAGCTTATGATCTTTGTCAAGAATGAATTGGATGCGCTTAAGTAGTACCACTATTAGGGTAGTGGGTTAATTAGGTAGATGACAATACGTAGTATACCTTTGAATTGCTACTAATCAGAGCCTTAACGAATGTCCCGGTGTTTTTACATTGGGACTTTTTATTTCTTACAGCTTTTACAAGTGCCTGAAACAACCATGTTAATTTCTTTCATCGCATATCCAGCGGGGAGTTTTACAGTTGGGATCATAACTTCATCTAGACATAAAGTCTTTCCACATTCATCGCAAAGGAAATGAACATGATTATCGTGATGATGACCAGTGTTGATGCATGCATCATTACAAAGTGCATATCGCACAGCATTATCAGTAGTTGGAATATTATGTATGATTCCTTTCTCTAAAAATGTTTGCAATGTTCTGTATATGGTTACTCTATCATATTCATCTGCACATTTTTGTTCGATATCCTGATGTGCTAGAGCATTATCAACAGCTAAAAAAATATCGAGTATTTTTTTTCTACTAGCGGTAACACTTAATGAACTATTCCTTAATATGGATTCTACTCTGCTCATTTATTCTTTTATGAGTTCATCTATATCTAACATGAGTTGATCTACTTCATCTTTTTTAATGCCATCATATATTCCACGGATCCTTCCTTGCCTATCAACCAATGCAAAAAACTGTGTATGTAAAAACTGTTCATCAATATTTTTGGTACTGTTCTTTGGATCATCCAACAAATAGCTTTCTCTAGCAGATTTATATAAATCAGTTTTTGAACCATATAAAAACCACCAATTGCTTACAGACGCTCCAAGAGAATCTGCATACTTTTTTAATACAGGTACAGAATCATTTTCAGGGTTTACCGTATGGGAAAGAATTAAAAAATTAGGATTGTTCTTGTATTTCTCATAGACCACCTGCATGTTCTTATTCATCTTCGGACAAATTCCTTTACAAGTAGTAAAGAAATATTCGGCCACATAAACTCTATTACCCAAATCTTTTTGAGAAACTATTGCACTGTCTTGTCGAACGAATGAGAAGGGCTGTACAGAATTTAGAACTGGAAGCTTAACTTTTTCGAAATCCGTAAAGGTGATCATTGCAGCATAAAATCCGCCTAAAAGCACCACAAAAAACAACAAATATGTCAACCCTTTCTTACTCATATATTAGAATTAAAACAAAATTAAGCAGGAGAACCGGATTTTCACTAGAATAAAGAATGCAACTTTGTTGCAAAATACTTAATTTTGTCCTCTTATGTTCAAGATCAACTACGATGCCCTAGGAATAGCTGCTTCAATAGCCTGCGCAATTCATTGTGCAGTTCTTCCTTTGATCATGAGCAGTCTCCCCATCCTAGGTATAAACATCATCAATAATTTTTGGTTTGAAATTTTCATGATTGTTTTAGCAATGGGGATTGGTCTTCACTCTTTAACCCATGGTTTTAAAAAACATCACCATAGGGTGCTACCTATAATTGTGTTTGTAATCGGTATTAGTCTGTTGTTGGTAAAACAGATTTTACACCAGTACCAACTTTTGTTTTTGGTGCCTGCAGTAATTTTGATTGTATCAGCACATTTCATGAATTATAGACAATGTAGAATTGCCGACCATTGTCATGCTGAGGATTGCAAACACTAATCTTTACTGTTCAAGCTTTTTTAGAATTATTTCTCCTAGTTTTTTCCCTTGTTTGTTGCCACCATCACAACCAGAGCGATAATGTATTCCTCCATATACCCTGCTTATTGAGGCTTCTGAGGCTGCTTCTCTAAATGATTTAAACGATCGCACTGGCAAGTTATACTCCAACTCAGATGAGTCTGTAAAAGCAAATCCATCACCGAAAATTGAGGTTAAAATTTCAGCTGCTGTTGATGATACTGTGCTGTGACCAGAAGTATATTCAGGGAATGGAGGTGTTTGAATGAAGGATGTCCATGTAGGCTCTATCAAACGCTGTACTGCTGTTTGCGGTCTAATCCTCACCGTGCTATATTTTACATACCAACAAGAAATAAAAGCATCATACATGCCTACAGCAGTATAAGCGTAGGTTTTAGCAGCAGAAACAGCATCTAGGTTTTTTTTCTTACCCACTTGTTGTGTGATCGCCATCCAATGACCTGGAGGAGTCATTTTTTTATCCTGAAACATTACATGACCCTTGTGTTGAGAAACAAATGGATTATCATCCCAAAACAAAGCTATCTCAGTTTGTTCGTCAGTTCTGTTTTTTGAAATATCAAATACCTCTTTCAACTCTTTGTAGTAATCAGAGTTAGGATCTTTTGAATAGGCAGGAAAAGGATCAGCTTCTACTTGATTGGAACTGTCCAATGCCATAGTCATCATTTTGGGCCAGTGTGGTTCTAGTCCATCTGCATAATCAGGTAAAGTGGGTACCCATCTTGAATCATCATCTGTTTTC
This sequence comes from Bacteroidota bacterium, assembly GCA_039805205.1. Taxonomy (GTDB): domain Bacteria; phylum Bacteroidota; class Bacteroidia; order Chitinophagales; family Chitinophagaceae; genus Pollutibacter. The sequence continues at coordinate 245 of JBDLUR010000062.1, read as the reverse complement.
ACTTCAAAACGCTCAAAGCCACGTGTCTCTTTGTAGTTATCTTTTCCAAGGCGCTTACCAATAACATCAGCAACTTGCTGTCCAAAAGCAATAGATTGTTTCACAACCGCTTCATCTAGTCCGCTTGCATATACGGCAATCATAGAATCTTGGTACTTGGTAATTTCAGGAGCAGAGAAAGTCACTTTTTTTGCGGTTTCAAAAAATGACTGTATGGCTGCAATAGAAAAATCATATTGCTTTCC
>JBDLUR010000061.1:0-15391 GCA_039805205.1 Bacteroidota bacterium | reverse complement strand
CTTCCTAAAGACAGAATTTTTTATACCCTTTTCGAAAGTGTTGCAGATACTGTTCATAAAATGGGAAATACGCTACAAGAAATGGTTTATGAAGCGGATGAAGATAAAAGGGCCAGCATTCTCTCACAGATTGAAAATCTTGAACACAAGAATGATGACATGACCCACAACATTTTCACTGAACTAGGAAGAAACTTTATCACTCCATTTGATAGAGAAGATATACATCAATTAGCAACAGCCCTTGATGATATTGCAGATTACATTTATGCATCAGCCAAAAAGATAAATTTTTATAAAATCAATCCAAACGATACTGGCATTCACAAAATGACAGAGCTGATTGTTCAAGGCAGTATTGAAATCAAAAAAGCTGTACATGGATTGAGAGATATGAGAAATTTACGTGAAATGACTGAAGCACTTGTAAAAATCAACAGTATTGAAAATCAGGCTGATGATGTTTTTGACATGAGCATTGAAATGTTATTTAATAACGAAAATGATTTCAAGGAAGTAATCAAAAAAAGAGAAATCTATCAGGTACTCGAAATTGCAACTGACAAGTGCGAGGACGCTGCAAATGTGATTGAGTCTATCATTATTAAATATGCTTAAGCACTCTAAAGAAAAAACACATGACCCTTTTAATTGTCATTATTGCTCTCGCCCTTATATTCGACTACATCAATGGATTTCATGATGCTGCTAACTCAATTGCAACTGTAGTTTCAACAAAAGTACTTACCCCTTTTCAGGCAGTAGTTTGGGCCGCTTTTTTCAATTTTGTTGCCTATTGGATATTTCAGGATCACGCTGTTGCTAATACCATAAGCAAAACGGTAAACAAAGAATTTATTACCCTACCGGTAATCTTATCTGGTCTGGTTGCTGCTATTTTCTGGAACCTGCTTACTTGGTGGTATGGCATTCCCTCTTCATCTTCACACACACTCATTGGCGGATTTGCAGGCGCTGCGATTGCTCATGCGTTTGTTGTAAAAGATGGAGATATCAGCCTTGGTAAAATCGTCGAGAACCAAACGATTATTAAAACAGTCCTATTTATTTTCTTTGCGCCTTTAATCGGTATGTTGATTTCAATTTTTATCACCATAGTCACCATAATGAGAAATATGTGGGCTAGAGTTGGAATCATAGTTCTTGCCACATTGCTTACTGTAATATTATTCGATCGTTTTGAAGAAAGTAAAATGGACGAAGGGTTACAGAAATTCATCAAACTTGATAAATACAAAACTGATTTTGCAACAGCCAAGAGTGCATTTGATGAAAATCAAGAGGATAAAAAACTTGCTGATAAATTAGCCACGGCAGAAAAAAAATTAAATAAAGCAAAAGAAGTCTATGCTGCATTAGCCCCACAAGTAAAAGAGTTTGATCAATTAGGAGCTGATTCAATTGCAAATTATGCATACACTAATGGATTGTTAACAGACATTGAGGTTAGTAAGCTAAAAGATGATGCAAGAAATGCCAACAATTATTTGATCCTTGAAGCATTATCAGTAACCAGCGAGGAAAAAAAGAAAGAATTTGAAATTGCGAAAGCAGAGACAGAAAAATATAAAGAACCTGTTGCAAAATTTCTCAAAAATGAACTCTCTGTTGACAGTACCATAATCGCGATGAACGCTATTTTCCCTATAGACCCTAAAAACATCGACAAGGTTAAGGGAAAATTAGAAAAATTTAATATTAAGAAGTCATTTGTAAAAGACATCGAAAAATCAGAGAACCATGTTATTGTTTGGGGCATAGTATTTACGGCCTTCCTATTCATTTTGGTTTATATCTATGTAGAAAAAATCAAAACACCTACAGCTTATAGCGTAGCCAACATGTTTAAGAAACTACAGCTCTTCAGTTCAGCAGCATTTAGTATTGGTCATGGCGGTAACGACGCGCAAAAGGTAATGGGTATCATTGGTGCTGCATTAATTGCAAGTGGAAGTATACAAGACTTTGGTCAGTTACCTAGCTGGGTTCCTATTTCTTGCTATCTAGCAATTGGTTTGGGAACTATGAGTGGCGGTTGGAAAATTGTAAAAACAATGGGTACAAAAATCACAAAGGTTACTCCTCTTGAAGGTGTTGCAGCAGAAACTGCAGGTGCTTTCACGTTGTTTTTTACCGGTCAAATGGGTATTCCAGTTTCAACAACACATACTATTACAGGTTCAATTATTGGTGTAGGTGCTACTAAAAGATTGAGTGCCGTTCGCTGGGGTGTTACATCCTCTTTGCTAGTGGCCTGGATTCTCACCATTCCAGTTAGTGGATTATTAGCCGCAATTGTTTATTGGATTGTTAGATTATTTATCTAATTACTTAATCTTAATTTCATGCTTAAAGGCAATACCAAACACATGGTATTGCCTTTTGTATGATTTAGCATAATCTGGTCGGTTAAGATAAAAAGCATCCACGGTTGTAGATTTTGTAAAATGATATTTGAGTCCACCTTGCAGCCTATAGTTATCAATTTGTAGACCCGATTGCAGCTGATAAATTGGCTCAAAAGAAAGTACCAGATCAACTTTATCAGACATCTCTTTCTTGCCTCTCATCCGGATACGGATAAAATTATTTTTGTCGTTTTCCTTAGCAGGATCATCAAAATCTTGTATTTGATTCTGGTACAAGACCCTTAAATCTAGTTTAACTTCATTTACTTTCTCATCCAATACAAACCCAGCGCTGATTCTATTATAAGTCCCCTTTAACACGTTTGCCAATCTGTATTCTGCTTGCAATGCAAACCAAGATGATAGTCCCTTTTCAATACCCAATGAATAGAAAGACCCATTAAATGTTTTCAGATCATTAAACATTCGAGCCTGATACTCAACCTCAGCTTTCCATTTTTTAGGCAAATCAAAATCAACACCTGCACTAAACCACCCCTGTTTATCAATAGGATCAGATTTTGTAGCTTGTCCGTAGCTTGTATTCATCAACAAAACAAGCAATAAGGTTACATATATGTTATTTCTCTTCATAGTGAACTTGTAAAACGACTGAATCTTTTAAATAATCTACATCTCCCACTTCAACCTGAAAAATAGTTAACCCGGTTCTTTTTGTGAGCTCCTCAATTAATTCGTTTCTTCTATCTGGATGAGTTAGTTCTGGTCTTTCAAAAAGTATAGAGATTTTACTCCTGCGTTTCGCCACAAATCCCTTTTCTAATAAATAGGTCATAAGAACGATAAATCCGGCAAGGACCAGATGCTCAAAAAAACTACCTGTGCTGACTGCCAATACTAATCCAAGTGCGATGCATAAAAACAAATAAGTCATATCGACGGCAGATATTCCTTCAGTCCTATACCTCAGCATAGAAAAAATAGCAAAGAGACCGAATGCAGCTCCAGTACTCAATTCAACCCTATTCAATAAATAACTGATAAAAAAAACAATGATGTTGAATGAGAAAAAAGTGAGAAAAAGATCCGTCCTGTGATGTCTCTTCAGATAAATAAATTTCGCCAAAACATAAACAGCTACTAGATCTACGATGAGTTTAGCAACGAAGACGGGGTTAATCTCTTGCCAGGACCAATTACTAATAATTTGAAGGAACATCATACTTACTTTTTAGCTTATTTATGTTATGGATTAATGTCTTAAAGTTATTTGTCTTGGTGCATTTGTTTAAACTTGCTACACCAAGACAATATTTACTCACTGAAGAGCTTTTTATTTTTCGTATTTTAAGGGTTTCAACAAACGAAGAGCAAGTGGTCTTTGTTTTTTTTGATTCAGCAATTACAATTGATGAAAACCCAATCTCAGTATTTAGGTCTCTAAATTTAAGATTAAAATCGAATGTCAATTTCTCATTAAATGTCTTATCGTATAAAGTAACACGATCATATTCAACTTCTATTTGTGGCATTAAACCATCAACATGATCATTGCTATCAGAATACCTTTCTTTTAAGGTAATACCTCTGTTTGTCTTTTGTTTTATTTCAAAAAATGAGACACCATCTTCGTAAGTCCGGGTACGCATTTTCACCCTATTGCCATGCCCATTATGATGCGCCAAATAGTACTTAAAATCGGAAGAATCATAGTATACAGTAGAATAGCGTTGACTGACCTTACCGTGATGTTCTACAACGCAATATTCTTCCCGCAATGCATCCATTATATTAGACCAGTCAAGATAATGGAAAATATATTTAGTATCCCTCCTATCTGTAAAGAGCAATTGGGGGCTTAATGATAAAAAATCAATTTTTTCAAAACCTGATAATGGTACTGGATTCATGCAAAACAATGCTGAATTGAAAGATATCTATTATTTCATGTACTTACAACAAATAAAATCATAAAAAAAGCCATCCCAAATGGGATGGCTTACTACTATTATTTCTAATGATTAGTTCTCAAACTTAAGATCTAGACCTAGACCTCTAAGCTCATGAACCAATACATTGAATGATTCAGGGATACCAGCACGTGGTACGTTATCACCCTTCACAATCGCCTCATAAGTCTTCGCTCTTCCGATGATATCATCAGATTTCAGCGTCAACAATTCTTGAAGGATATTAGAAGCGCCATAAGCTTCAAGTGCCCAAACCTCCATCTCACCAAAACGCTGACCACCAAACTGAGCCTTACCACCTAATGGTTGCTGAGTGATCAATGAATATGGACCGATAGAACGTGCGTGCATCTTGTCATCAACCATGTGATGTAGCTTAAGCATATAGATGATACCAACAGTTGCTTTCTGGTGGAAACGCTCTCCAGTCTCTCCATCATATAGATAAGTATGTCCGAAGCTTGGCAATTGAGCTTGATCGATCAACCCTTTGATTTCATCTACGGTTGCACCATCAAAGATTGGTGTAGAGAATCTAAGTCCCAACTTCTCACCTGCCCATCCTAAGATAGTTTCATAGATCTGTCCCAAGTTCATACGAGAAGGTACACCCAATGGGTTAAGCACAATGTCCACTGGCGTTCCATCCTCTAAGAATGGCATATCTTCTGCTCTTACAATCTTAGCAACGATACCCTTGTTACCGTGACGACCTGCCATCTTATCACCTACTTTAAGCTTACGCTTAACAGCAAGGTATACTTTAGCCAATTTCAACACACCAGCTGGTAATTCATCACCAATTGAAATATTGAATTTCTCACGCTTGTAACGTCCGAGTTCTTCGTTGTACTTGATGTTGTAGTTGTGCAACAAAGTATTGATAGCATCATCAATTTTCTCATCGCCAGTCCATCCCAAAGGATTTATGTTTTGGTAGTCGATGCTAGCCAATGACTTAGGATTGAACTTAGCACCCTTACCAATGATCACTTCACCAAAGTTGTTAGAAACCCCTGAAGATGCTTTATCTTTTAATAAAGTTTGGAGTTTGTTAACCAATAACTCAAGCAAATCTTTCTCATTCTGAGTATGAACAGCTTCTAGTTTTTCTATCGCTGCTTTTTCTTTAGCTTTTGAGTTCTTATCCTTTTTAGCACGTTGGAAAAGTTTCTTACCGATAACCACACCTTCAGTACCACTTGGCGCTTTCAAAGAAGCATCTTTCGCATCACCAGCTTTATCACCGAAGATTGCTCTCAACAACTTCTCTTCAGGAGTTGGATCGCTCTCACCTTTTGGAGTAATCTTACCAATTATGATATCACCTTCTTTTACCTGAGCACCAATACGGATAATACCATACTGATCAAGATCTTTGGTTGCTTCTTCTGAAACGTTTGGAATATCTGGAGTCAACTCTTCTTCACCTAATTTAGTATCACGAACTTCAAGTTCAAATTCAGAAATATGAATTGAAGTGAACAAGTCTTCGCTAACTACTTTCTCATTGATTACAATCGCATCCTCAAAGTTGTAACCTTTCCAAGGCATGAATGCCACTTTCAAGTTACGACCCAATGCAAGTTCACCATTCTTTACAGCATATCCTTCAGTCAAGAAATCGCCCTCTTTCACACGTTGACCTTTAGCTACTGCTGGTCTCAATGTAATAGATGTTTCTTGGTTGGTTTTGATAAACTTGGTAAGTCTATACACTTTCAAATCATCTTCAAAGCTCACCAACTTTTGTGCTTCATCACGCTCATAACGAACATGAATTTCATTAGCATCAACAAACTCAACAACACCATTTCCTTCAGCATGCATCTGAATACGTGCATCACGGGCAGCCTTTGCTTCAAGTCCGGTTCCTACGATTGGAGCCTGTGGCTTAATCAACGGAACAGCCTGACGTTGCATGTTTGATCCCATCAAAGCACGGTTGGCGTCATCATGCTCCAAGAATGGAATAAGAGATGCACTAAGACCTACAATCTGGTTAGGAGCTACGTCCATGAACTCCACCTCATTCGGTTCAAGAATTGGGAAGTCGCCAGTCTGCCTTGCCTTAATCTTATCTTCAGCAAACTCACTCTTATCATTCAAAGGCACGTTTGCCTGTGCAATTTTTGCTGTATCTTCTTCTTCAGCACTGAGGTAAGTCAGCTTTTTAACTTCCACTTTACCGTTGCTTACTTTTCTATACGGGGTTTCAATGAAGCCCATCTCATTGATCTTTGCGTGAACGCAAAGGGTAGAAATCAAACCAATGTTTGGACCTTCCGGTGTTTCAATGGTACAAAGACGGCCATAGTGTGAGTAGTGTACGTCACGCACCTCGAAACCTGCACGCTCTCTGCTTAGACCACCGGGACCAAGAGCGGAGATACGACGCTTGTGCGTGATCTCACTCAAAGGATTCGTTTGATCCAAGAACTGAGAAAGCTGTGATGTTCCAAAGAAGGAATTAATTACAGATGAAAGCGTACGAGCATTGATCAAATCTACTGGAGTGAAAACCTCGTTATCACGTACATTCATACGCTCACGAATTGTTCTCGCCATCCTTGCTAGACCTACACCGAACTGAGCATACAACTGCTCACCTACTGTACGTACACGTCTGTTGCTCAAGTGATCAATATCATCAATCTCTGCTTTACCATTGGTTAAGCGAACGAGATATTTAATGATTTCAATGATATCTTCTTTTGTAAGAGTCTTCTGGTTTAAACCATAGTTCAAGTTCAACTTTTTGTTGATCTTATAACGACCTACTTCACCAAGATCATAACGCTTATCACTGAAGAATAATTTGTCGATGATACCACGAGCAGTCTCGTTATCTGGTGCATCAGCTCCTCTCAATTGCTTGTAGATGTGCTGTACCGCTTCCAACTCAGAGTTGGAAGTATCCTTGTTCAAAGTGTTATAGATAATTGCATAATCACCACTCACTTCTTCCTTCTGGATAAACACACTCTTTACTTCAGTTTCAAGGATGGTTTCAATATCCTTTTCATTCAAAACTTTATCACGCTCCAACACCACTTCATTTCTTTCAAGAGAAACTACTTCACCAGAATCTTCGTCAACGAAATCTTCTACCCAAGTCTTCAACACCCTTGCAGCCAAACGCTTTCCAACCATCGCAGAAAGTGTTTTCTTATCAGCTTTAACCTCATCAGCCATTCCGAACAATTCAAGAATGTCTTTATCAGTTTCAAAACCGATAGAACGTAACAAAGTAGTTACAGGGAACTTCTTTTTACGATCGATATAAGCATACATCACGTTGTTGATATCCGTAGCAAATTCCATCCATGCGCCTTTAAAAGGAATCACACGTGCAGAATAAATTTTTGTTCCATTTGGATGCAACGACTGTCCAAAGAATACACCAGGTGAACGGTGCAACTGTGAAACCACAACCCTTTCAGCACCATTAATCACAAAAGTACCTCTAGGAGTCATGTAAGGAATATTACCCAAGAATACATCCTGTACAATTGTTTGGAAGTCGACGTGCTCTTCATCATTACAGCTCAAACGCAACTTAGCCTTAAGCGGAACCGCATAAGTAAGTCCGCGCTCCATACACTCTTCGATGGTGTACCTGGGCGGATCAATGAAATAATCAAGGAACTCCAACATGAAGATGTTTCTTGTATCATTGATTGGAAAATTTTCCTTGAAAACCTTGAACAGACCTTCGTTATTACGCTTGTCTGGTGTAGTTTCCAATTGGAAATAATCCTTGAACGACTGAATTTGAATTTCTAAAAGATCAGGAGTTTCTGCCAGGTGTTTTACCTTGCCAAAATGTACTCTGCTAGAAGCCACTTTTGCTGAAGACATAGAATGATGTGCTTTTTAAAGTGTATATATATTAAAACAATAAAGTACCGCTGTCGTCTTTCAATCGCAAAATGCTGATTTTCAAAATATTACGACTTCAACGGTGGTCTAAATTGTAATAAGCCCAATTTAAGGGATTGCGAAGTTAGGACAATTCGCTGAAACTGACAAATTTATTGAGTTTGTGCAAGATATTGGCATGATATTTGAAAGCGCCAAAAATCTTGAGTTTTAGGCATAAAAAAACCGGACGATAGTCCGGTTTTCTATTGCAATAAGGATTGTACTTATTTAACTTCAACGTCAGCGCCAGCTTCTTTAAGCTTAGCAGCCAAGTCTTCAGCTTCAGCCTTAGATACACCTTCTTTAACTGCTTTTGGAGCACCGTCAACAAGGTCTTTAGCTTCTTTAAGTCCAAGACCAGTCAAATCTTTAACGATCTTTACAACAGCAAGCTTGTTAGCTCCACCGTTCTTCAAGATAACGTCAAATGCAGTCTTTTCTTCAGCAGCGGCTGCGCCACCACCATCACCTGCTGCTACAACTACTGCAGCTGCAGCTGGTTCGATTCCATAATCAGCCTTCAATACGTCAGCTAATTCTTGTACTTCTTTTACTGTTAAGCCTACTAGTTGTTCGGCTAATGCTTTTACGTCTGCCATTTTTTTTAGTTTTAAACCGCTTTCTCTGCTTTAGGCTCCAGCGGATGGTTATAAATATGCCACATTTGAACCTCAGTGGCGTTGGGTTTTTTACAATTCTTATTCAGCAGCTGCAGTTTCAGCTTGCTTTTCGTGGTGCTGCAACAAACCAGCAAGAACGCGCTTGGCTGGAGATTGCAACAATCCGATAACTTCACCAATAAGCTCTTGCTTAGTTTTAATCTGCGTAAGCGCTTTAAGGTTGTTATCACCAGCATAGATATCACCATTGATAAACGCTGCTTTCAAAACAGGTTTCTCAGAGTTTGCAGCTTTACGAAAACCGCTGATAATGAGTGCTGGCTCTTTAGGGTTTTCAGAAAACAACAATGCCGTTACATTGTGCAAAGCGTCATAAACACCTGCATATTTTTCTGCATCCAAAGATTCAAGTGCTTTACGAATGAGGGTGTTCTTTGCAACCTTCATTTCCACTTGCTTATCGAAACAAGCTCTTCTTAATTTAGAAACTTGGTCTACTGAAAGTGATTCAGTATCTGTAATATAGAAGTTGTTGTACTGACTGAATTTCTCCTTCAGTACTTCAATTACTTCATTTTTTTCTTGCTTAGTCATTGTTAAGCTGTTTAATGTGTTAAAAATAGTTCACGATTAGTGTACCAATACTTTAGTATCGATGGCGATAGCCGGACTCATGGTACTTGCCATGAATACACTCTTCAAATAAGTTCCTTTTGCAGTTGAAGGCTTCGCCTTGATAATTGCATTAAGCAACTCTAAACTGTTTTCAGTAATCTTTTCTGGAGAGAAGCTGATACGACCGATTGAGGCGTGAACAATACCCGCTTTATCCACTTTAAAGGCAACTTTACCAGCCTTAACATCTTTGATAGCTGCTGCAACATCATTGGTTACAGTACCAGTCTTAGGGTTTGGCATCAAGTTACGTGGACCAAGCACTTTACCCAGCTTACCTAATTTAGGCATTACAGAAGGAGTTGCGATGATAACATCGATATCTGTCCAACCACCTTCTATTTTTTGGATGAATTCGTCAAGTCCAACAAAATCAGCACCTGCAGCAGTTGCTTCTGCTTCTTTCTCAGGTGTGCAAAGCACCAATACTTTCTTGGTTTTACCAGTTCCATGAGGAAGGGTAACAGTACCACGAACTGCTTGGTCTGCTTTCTTTGGATCAACACCTAGTCTGATGTGCAAATCAACTGAACTATCGAACTTTGTACAATTAATTTCTTTTACTAAACCTGAAGCGTCAGTAAGTGAATAGACCTTCTTATCGTCTACCTTACCCGTAATTGCTTTTCTTTTTTTTGTGATTCCCATCTTAATAAAGATTTAAGCTGTGATCAATTAATTTTCCCATGGGGCTTTGCCTTCAACAGTGATACCCATACTTCTCGCTGTACCAGCAACCATTTTCATGGCACTATCCAAGGTGAAGCAGTTGAGATCAGGCATCTTGTCTTTTGCAATAGCCTCTATCTGGGCCCAGCTTACCTTACCCACCTTTTGGCGGTTAGGCTCTTTGGAACCACTCTGAAGCTTGCTTACCTCTAACAACTGAACTGGTGCTGGAGGAGTCTTGATGACGAAGTCGAATGATTTGTCTGTGTAGACAGTAATAAGAGCAGGTAATACTTTACCTATCTTATCTTGAGTTCTAGCATTGAACTGCTTACAGAACTCCATAATGTTAACACCCTTGGAACCCAATGCAGGTCCAACCGGTGGTGCAGGATTGGCTTGTCCGCCTTTAACCTGCAACTTTACATAGCCAGAAATTTCTTTAGCCATAATAAAATTGTTTTTTGGTGATAGCGTTCCAACATTTTATTGGAACTCCCAAAGCCTTTCAAAAAAAGAACTTTCGATTGGGGCTGCAAAGGTAAGGGACAAAAATTAAATCTCCAATCATCTTTAGGTTTTTTTCGTGCAAACCCCTGTCATTACTCAAAATTCCAGCCATTCTCCTACCTCCGAAACCCTAATCGAATTTAGAGAAAAACGAGATTATTAACCTACTGCATCATTTGTGGATTATATTTTGAAAATCTTTTGTGATGAATTGATTTTAATTGTTAATTTTCATCCGGATTTCCAGCAATCTAGAACTTATTAAATTTAACATTATGGCATCTTCAAAAAAATCAAGTAAAAAGCCAGCCAAAAAAGCTGCCCCGAAGAAGGCAAAAAAGGCAGCACCCAAAAAAATGGTAAAAAAGGCTGCAAAGAAAGCTGCTCCTAAAAAAGCTGCAAAAAAAGCTGCTCCTAAAAAGGCTGCAAAGAAAGTAGCACCTAAAAAAGCTGCAAAAAAAGTAGCCCCTAAAAAAGCTGCGAAAAAAGTAGCTCCTAAGAAAGCTGCAAAAAAAGCTGCTCCTAAAAAAGTTGTGAAAAAAGCTGCTCCTAAAAAAGCTGCAAAGAAAGTAGCTCCTAAAAAAGCTGCTCCTAAAAAATCAGTTAAAAAGAAAGTAGCACCAAAACCGGTACCAGCTCCAGCACCTGCACCAGTAGTTGTGGAGGCTCCAGTGCCAGCAGCACCAGTTGCTGAAACAACAGCTTCTTCTGAAGGCTCGAACAATTAATCTTGAAATACAAGACATAAAAAAAGGTAACCAAATGGTTACCTTTTTTATTTATATAAATTTTCTTTTATGACAATTTTTCTACCTGCATGTAGTTTAACTCAACAGGAGTAGATCTTCCAAAGATTTTTACAGTTACTTTCAACTTTTTCTTTTCATCGTTTACTTCTTCGATAACGCCATTGAAATCATTGAACGGACCATCTACAATCTTGATTGTTTCACCAATAATGAAAGGCTCACTCATGATCATTCCACCAGCATCACTCATTTCATCAATCTTACCCAACATCTTATTCACCTCAGATTTGCGCAAGGCAATAGGATTTTCTTTTCCAAGAAAATGAATGACGTTAGTAGTGTTTTTGATTGCAGAAATGATATCGTCGTGAAGCTTACCTCCAACACACTCAATCATTACATAACCTGGATAAAAGTTACGCTCACGCATTACCTTTTTTCCGTTCTGCACTTTATATACTTTCTCAACTGGTAAGAAAATTTGCTTGATCACATTATCCCATCCGTTGCGTAGGATATCTTTATCGAGGTATTCCTTCACTTTCTTCTCTTTGCCACTGATGACACGAAGAACATACCATTTTGTTTCCTGTTGTACTGTTATTTCTTCCATTACTTGAACAATGAGTAAATGAATTTAAGGACAGTGCTACTGCCAAGATCTAAAACCCATACAATTGCAGTGATCACCAAAGTCGCTACCAAAACGATCATGGTTGACTGCTGTAATTGTTGCCAGTTTGGCCAGGTCACTTTTTCCATCAACTCGTTGTACGAGTCTTTGAAGTATGCTTGGATCTTATTCATATTTTTTGTTTTTGAAGATAACCAACTTTAACAAAAGTAGTCATTCTTTTCATTTGCACGGGCACTAGGATTCGAACCCAGATCAAAGGTTTTGGAGACCTCTATTCTACCATTGAACTATGCCCGTTCTTTAAGAAACAAAGTACCCAGAGGATGCTCCAGGTACTTTGTTATTTATGCTTTGGATAAAGCCCTAAGGCTATTATCTATCAGGCTTATTTAATGATCTCGGTAACCTGGCCAGCACCTACTGTACGGCCACCTTCACGGATCGCAAACTTCAAACCTTTTTCCATCGCGATCGGTTGGATCAACTTAACGGTAAGGCTTGTGTTGTCACCAGGCATAATCATCTCAGTACCTGCAGGTAGTTCGCACTCTCCTGTTACGTCAGTTGTACGGAAATAGAACTGAGGACGGTATTTGTTGAAGAATGGAGTGTGACGACCACCTTCATCCTTGCTCAATACGTATACTTCACCTTTGAATTCAGTGTGTGGAGTGATTGTACCAGGCTTGCAAATAACCATACCACGACGGATTTGGCTCTTTTCAATACCACGGAGGAGAAGACCAGCATTGTCTCCAGCTTCACCTTCGTCAAGCAACTTACGGAACATCTCAACACCAGTACAAGTAGAAGTCAATTTGTCTTCCATCATACCAACGATTTCAACACCTTCACCAACTTTGATTCTACCACGCTCAATACGACCGGTAGCAACAGTACCACGACCAGTGATAGTGAATACGTCTTCAACAGACATCAAGAAGGCCATGTCAACTGGACGAGGAGGAAGTGGGATGTAAGCATCAACCGCATCCATCAATTCGTTTACAGTGGCAACCCACTTTTCTTCACCTGCAAGAGCACCTGTAGCAGAACCCTTGATGATTGGTGTATTATCTCCATCGAAACCACGCTTAGTCAATTCTTCGCGGATTTCCATTTCAACTAATTCAAGCAATTCAGGATCATCAACAAGATCAACCTTGTTCATGAAAACAACAATACGGGGAACACCTACCTGACGTGCAAGAAGGATGTGCTCCTTCGTTTGTGGCATCGGACCATCTGTAGCAGCAACTACAAGGATAGCACCGTCCATTTGTGCAGCACCAGTAATCATGTTCTTAACGTAGTCAGCGTGACCTGGACAGTCAACGTGCGCATAGTGACGAGAAGCTGTTTCGTACTCCACGTGTGCAGTATTGATGGTAATACCTCTTTCTTTTTCTTCAGGTGCACCATCGATTTCATCATACTTTTTTGCTTGCGCAAGACCTCTCTTAGAAAGGATGTCAGTGATCGCAGCAGTCAACGTGGTTTTACCATGGTCAACGTGGCCAATGGTACCAATGTTTACGTGGGGTTTGTCCCGCTTAAAAGTCTCTTTAGACATTGTTATCCGTTTTTGTTTGTTTTTACTTGATTTACCTATTGAAACGGCCGCAAAGTTATTGACTTTGGGACGAATATCAAAAGTTTTTTACCATACGGTTGAGCCGTTAGTGAGAATCGAACTCACGACCTCTTCCCTACCAAGGAAGTGCTCTACCACTGAGCTACAACGGCTTTGGGCCGCTGTAGCGGCTTCTGAGCGGGAGACGAGGCTCGAACCCGCGACCTATAGCTTGGAAGGCTATCGCTCTACCAACTGAGCTACTCCCGCAAAGTATACTGGTAAAAAAGTTCAAACCCAATTCAAATGAATGTGGGCAGGAGAGGATTCGAACCTCTGAAGTCGAAAGACAGCGGATTTACAGTCCGCCCCATTTGGCCGCTCTGGAACCTGCCCCCACTAGTTACAACTCTGAATGGAGGTTAAATTCACAATCAGTCTCAGAGCCAGAGAAGGGACTCGAACCCCCGACCAGCTGATTACAAATCAGCTGCTCTACCAGCTGAGCTACTCTGGCTTAAATAGTTGGATAATGGCCTTTTCTTCCTTACCAGTATACGTTTAGAAAATATAAAGATCTACCCCCCTTTTTCAGGGGAATGCAAAGGTAATGGAAAACTTTAAATGCAAAAATTTTGGCAGGAAAAATTTCTAAATTTTTCAAGAAACTAATTAGGCCAGCTGTTTCTCCTTCACTTTCTTGATCTGAACCAGCATTGAATCCATTGCTGTGTCGAAGGATTCTTCGAATGATTTGGTGCTTTGTTTTACAAATAATTCGTGTTTGGGAATCTGGACCCTGATTTCAGCAATTTTATCTTTTATCTGATGTATTACATTATCTAGCTTTAAAAATACGTCGACTGTCATGATGCGATCGTGGTGATTGGCAAGCTTCCCTATTTTCTTATTGATGTGCTCTAAAAGTTTAGCATCAGCTTCAAAATGCACTGCATGAACATTTACTGTCATAACAAGAGTTTTTAAGGTTTTTGGATATCTATTCTTCACTCTTAAGTTACGAAAGAAAAGCAGCTAAAACAAAAAAATATTACTAAAATGAACGTTAAATCATCCTTTAGGATGAGCCTTTTTATGTATATCCCTTAACCGCTCAATACTATTATGCGTGTAGACCTGTGTAGCGGCTAAAGAACTGTGCCCGAGCAGCTCTTTCACTGCATTTAGCTCAGCACCATTTCCTGTTAAATGTGTTGCAAAACTGTGCCTGAGTACGTGTGGACTCTTCTTCTCTGCTGTGGTAACGGTAGATAAATGCTTTTTGACGATATCATAAACTTGTCTTGTACTCACTGCCCTACCTTTTGGAGTGTACAGTAATTGCGTAAATGCTATCTCCTTCAACTCTTGACTTCTTACCTTAAGATAATCATCTAACTGCGCTGCTAATGTAGGATGCATGGGAATTATTCGCTCCTTATTACCCTTTCCCAAGACTTTTAATTGTAAACGCTTGATATCAATATTGGATTCTTTTAGGCTGACAAGCTCACTCACACGAATACCTGTGAAATACAAAAGTGAAACAATTAGGTACTCAAAACTGCCTTCGTAATTGTCGGGGAAAACATTTTTCTCCAACAGCTGCTGCATTTGATCCTGTTCAACATATGATGGCAAGCGCTTTCTAGTTTTGAGCACCTGCAATGTTTT
>JBDLUR010000060.1:0-3239 GCA_039805205.1 Bacteroidota bacterium | reverse complement strand
TAAATAAGCCAAGATCTCATCACCAGAAGTAACAGATAACCTTCCTATTGGCGTCTCAGGAGTTGGATCATAGTCAGAAGACGACAAGATATTATCTGAACCCGGATTACCAAACGTCGGTATCAAATTCAAACGTTCAGCACTTGGCCTAACCTCATTGATGCGATATTGATCGTAGGTAACTCCTTTACCCATCAATAAAATAAATTTAGGTGACGAGGTAGTGAAAGCAGTTCTTGCAAAAGCAATAAAATTTTTAATCGACAACGGATGCTTTTTGATGCCAAATGCAAACTGATCGACTAACTCATCGATATCATATACGCCTACTTTATAATTTCCTCCATCTGCCGAAGATCGATAGTTGGCATATTGCTGAATTGCATCTCCCTTGCTACTTGCATTCAAGCTTGAATGAGCAATAATTAAAAAATCACCTTGCTTATTAGCAACTGAATAATCTACAAAATTTTTTCGGCTCATATTACTAACCGACTGAACAGATGTTGCGGTAGCACTCGTCAATACAAAGCGTCTATTGCCTCCAGCAGGTAAGGCAAACTTTAATTTACCCACTTCAGCATTATCAGCAATATACCTTTTACCCTCGTTGAGTTCATACAATATAGGGGGTTCACTTCCAGCATTAAAATTGACAATCTCTAAATAATTACCGACAGTAGAAGCGGATAATTCAAATTCAAATAATGAACTTCCTCCAAAATTAAACAACCTAGGATAGGTGATCTCATATTTATAAGCTGCCATTCTATCTGCAGCGACTGCAGAATTATTGATGATTCGAACAGTATCAATCGCACGCCCAATTAAACTAGCTGGCAATGGCACATCAACAACAGAAGCTGTAAAGAAATTCATGGCATTATCCACTACCATGGTTCCATTGATCATTACCTGAAACCTTCTGTTATTGGGTGCTATACCATATGCATTGATGCGGAATGTTGGAGCTGGACCACCTGGTGCTACAAAATAATTTTGTTGTTCAACCAACGGTGTTGCTGGAGTTATGTTTCGACTACTCCACCCTTCTCCTGCATCATAAGATGAAGAATAAATATATGAGGTACCCACTACCGAAGCATAACCAGGATTGACCTGATCCTTGTAGTTCTTTGAAAAAGTATAATTAAAAAATGGCTCAGCAGGTAATGTGTTTAATGCAACATTATTTTGGCTGGCTATAAGTCGCTTGTTTGCAGAAGCAGTATTGATGGTCAAAAAATAAACAGCTGTATCCGTTTTCAAGCTCCATTTATTAGCTAATTGAAGACCAGGTCTGCTGTATAATGCTTCATCTACCTTTCCATCATTGATCTCACCAAAAAATTCAATGTAATCAGCAGCTCCTAAAACACCGGTTGGTGTAGAAATAAACAAAGGAACTTCCTGACCATTCCTCCACATTTGAAATGATGAAGCGTCGGCAGATGATAATCCAGTCGACTGCAATATGGCAGAAGGAATGCGGTATAAGCCTGTTTGTCCGACTTTGATTTTGTAATAAGTCTTGTTGTAATCAATCCAACTATTGTTGAATTGCGCATTGGCACTTGATAATACAAACACCAATAACAAGCTGAAGAAAAATTTATATCGTAAATAATGTTGCATTAATAGGGACTGTTATAGCCAGTATTGTTTTTTAAATTCAACTTCAATGAAAAAATATGGGTGTACAGTGGATTGGATTGATTAGCCAAATTAGTAAAGGCATAATCAACTTCTACATTTTTAACTTTAAACCCAACACCTAAACCTGGTTGATAGATCCACACTTTTTTTGCATTGGTGATGTCTGCATCATCTAAAGCTTGCTGGAAATTATAAACACCAACACGACCAAACAACAAATCTTTAAAACCCAATTCAAGTCCCATTCTAGGATCCATGTTTAGATTCGAAGAACTCAAAAGCACATTTCTTCTTCCATCAAAACTGAACTCCATGTTCAATTCAGCCGTAAGCGCAAGGTTATCATTGAAATTGGCAGTATAAGCACTTCCTAAAACCAAACGTGGTGCAGTCATTTCAGTCGACTTGACTGGAATATCATTGTTGGTCAAGTAAAGCACCTCTTTCTCTTGATCCGTAAAACTAAATTTCCACGCATTGAACGTAGTAGAAATATCCTTAGCCATCAAACCTATGCGTAAGCCTTTCAATCGGTATTGCACACCAGCATCTAAGCCAAATCCCCATGCTTTCGCAAAGCTACCTACACTACGGTGTATCACTTTTGCATTAAAACCAAAGGATAGCGATCTGTCCTCTTCTTCAATTAGTTTTTGTCCGTAGGAAACTAAAAATGCATAATCAGCTGATGAAAACGAACGAATGTTATTGTAGTTGATAGAACCATCTGGTTCAACCAAAAACAAGGTATTAGGTATATCATCTACAGCAAAACGAAGTAGAGAAAAACCCAAAGATCTGCTACTAAAATCAGGATCACCCAAGGGCATTGCAAAAGAGGCATAATCGTATTTACCGATGCCTGCAAAATATTCAGCATGCATCAACGAGAAAGAACTGTTTTTAATTTGTGCTAGACCGGCAGGGTTCCAATATCCTGCAGTAGCATCTGCTACTGTAGCCACCTGTGTTCCTCCCATGGCCATGCCTTTAGCTCCCGCGCCAATATTGAGAAATTCGTTGGAATATTTTCGGAACTGAGCTTGAGTTGTACTAACACAAAAGCCAATCAAGAGGAGCAGCAGCCCTTTGGTCAATTTAAACGTGTTAGTCGTGTGCATTGTAGGATTTGGATGAAGATCAGTTTTCTAAGCTGATTTCAATGATTAATAACGATTTAGATGCAAAAATATTGCCCTTTTGCGAGTAATGGTAAACCTTATTACTTTTGCTCAAATTATTTTAAATGAGCCTCATAGCAGAATTGAAATGGAGAGGGATGTTGCAAGACATCATGCCGGGTACGGAAGAGCAGCTGAATAAGGAGTCGACTACCGTCTATATTGGGTTTGACCCCACTGCAGATAGTCTGCATATCGGGAGTTTAGTCCCTATTTTATTGCTATATCATTTGCAAAAAGCCGGACACAAACCCCTCGCCTTAGTAGGAGGTGCTACTGGCATGGTGGGTGATCCTAGCGGGAAAAGTGAAGAAAGAAACCTGCTTGATGAGGAAACTCTCCAAAAAAACATCAATGGTGTAAGGAGTCAGCTTGAAAAATACCTTGATTTTACCCCAAGTA
>JBDLUR010000059.1:0-8930 GCA_039805205.1 Bacteroidota bacterium | reverse complement strand
GCGTTGGGTTATTACATTCCCCCAAGGAACAACAAAGCCTTTTGCCCCAGGTAGAAAAGGCACTGCGCACATTGTAAAGGAAATGAATCCAATTGTAGTTCCAGTTGTAATCAATGGATTTTGGAGAGCATTCAACAGAAAGGGCTTACGGTTCAAGAAAAAAGGAACCGTATTGTCTGTCCAATTTAAAGAGCCTATTCAATTTGATCCATCATTGAGCATAGATGAAATTCTTGACCAAATCATGGATGCAATAGAGCAAAGCAAAAAATACATGATGCGCGGTAAGCATCATCATGAGGTTAGTCCAGCTTAAACCTATTCATTTGTAAACAGTGCCTTTAATTCAGTAGCCTCTTCAGGTTTCATTTTTTTGGCTAGAATTAAACGAAGTTGCCTTCTTCTCAATGCTCCATCATAAATTCTTTTTTCTTCTTCGTTTTCAGGAATCAATTCAGGAACGGTTCTTGGTTTGCCATTTGCGTCTATTGCCACAAAAGTGAGGTAGGCTTCGTTGCTTTTGTATTTGTATTGTTGAGTTAAGTCTTCTCCCCAAACTTTAATATGTATTTCCATTGAAGATTTGAATGCACGTGAAACCTGTGCCTCAATGTGCACCACATGCCCAAGTTTAATTGCGGCTTCAAATGAAATATTATCAACAGAAACGGTAACGCAAGCAACATTACAATGTTTGCCTGCTGAAATGCCTGCTGCAATATCCATCCAATACATCAATCTTCCGCCCATTAAATTTCCATAGAAATTGGTGTCGTTGGGAAGTACCAATTCAGACATGGTCACTTTCGTTTCTGATGCGTTTTTTTGTTTCATGTTCTTTTTTTAAATCACAAATTTTTCCGCATTAGCAATAAATGCAGGATCTATATCAGCTCCAATACCAGGAACATCATCTAATTCTAAATAATAATTGTTGTATCTGGCTCCTTTTACCACCGGGTCTGTTAAATGGCCTAAAAGGCAGGTGTCCAGGTCATAAAAATGTATGTTGTCGTTTGCCATAGCTAAATGAACTTTAGCAGTGAGGGCCAATCTGCTTTCTACCATCCCGCCCAACATACATGGCATATTGTATTTAGCAGCTGTATCCGCAATTTTTTGTGCTTCAAATATGCCACCTGATTTTGCCAGTTTTATATTTATGTAATCACAACTGTTATTTGTAATCAAACGTTCTGCATCATAATGATCAAACACACTTTCATCGGCCATGATGGGAATACTCACCTTTGATTTTAATTCTGGTAAAAGGGGGTCATATCTTTTGTGCATGGGTTGTTCACAGAATTGAACATCATAAGCAGCAATTGCATTCAATGTTTGAACGGCTGTGTTGAAGTCCCAGCCTTGGTTGGCATCAGCTCTTAGTTGTATATCCGGACCAACAGCGGCTCTAATTTTTTGTATTCGGGTGATGTCTTCTTCGCCATTTTTGCCAAGCTTAACTTTGATTATTTTTACGCCTTGTTGTACAAATTGAGTTGCCGTTGACGCCATATTATCTGGCGTATTGATGCCAATGGTAAGGTCTGTTTGAATCACTTTTTTCTTTCCGCCTAAATAGGCATATAAGGGTAGTCCGGCTGCTTGGGCCGCTATGTCATGCAATGCCATATCAAAAGCACTTTTAATTGTTTTATTAAAAGCGATAAAAGCATCCAATTCATTTAAACGCTCTTTAATTTGAAGAGGGTTTTTGCCAATAAGCAGCTTGGCTAGATCTTTACCTACATAAAAACAGGTGTCTTGTGTTTCCCCAACCAGCATGGGGAATGGGCTGCATTCACCTATGCCAGTTATCCCTTCATCAGTATGCATTTGAAGATAAATGTTTTCTGCAGCATAACATGTTTCTGTGGCAATAACAAAGGGTTCCATTGGAATGGTTAGTCGGTATAATGCTATGGAACTAATTCTCATTGTAAGGGCTTATTTCAAGGGCTAAGTTACAGTTTCCGCTTCAGTATCTAGTTTTTTAAGAAATGCTTTAGCGCATTCTAGATGGTCTTTTTGTTTTTCTTCAGGCATTTTATCAAATGTGTGTACCAGCATTCCGAGTCTTGGATTACGTAAGAAAAAACTTCTTTGTTTGTCCATGAAATGCCAAAATAGACTGTCCCAAATATAGTGCCAGGTATTGCTATCAACCTCTTTTTCCTTTTTGTAATCACTCATCTTAAACAAGTAGTTACTGCCACTGATATATGGTTTTGTTGTGAGTGTTCCTCCATCAGCAAATTGTGTCATGCTGTAAACGTTTGGTACCATTACCCAATCGTATGCATCAATGAATAATTCCATGAACCAACGGTATACTTCATCAGGGTCAAATTCACAGAGCAAGAAAAAATTACCTAGTATCATGAGGCGCTCGATATGATGTGCATACCCTGTTTGTAATACTTTTTTGATGGTTTGATCAATCGGCTCAATTCCAGTGGTGCCTGTATAAAATGAGCTTGGAATCTTCCTTTTAAATCCCCAGAAATTTTTTGTCCTTTGGTAGCTGCCGTTTAATAAATAAGTAGCTCTCATAAATTCTCTCCATCCAATTATTTGTCGCACAAATCCTTCTGTGGAATTGATGGGCAGATTGTTTTCTGTTGCATAAGAAACTGCAGCATCAATAATTTCTTTAGGGGTGAGAAGGCCAATGTTTAATGAAGGAGAGAGTAGGCTGTGAAAAATAAAATGTTCGTCCTTTGCTATTGCATCTTCATATTCTCCAAAATGATTGAAGCGGAACAGTAAAAAATGGTTTAAGTTGTTTAGCGCTTGTTCTCTTGTCCATGCCCAAGGGAAAATATTATTTTTAATTGTGGTGTTGCCAGGTAAATTGGGATAGTTAGCTTCTACCTCTTTGAATGCTTTGTTAAGGTGTTCGTCGGGTTGGGGGAAAGAAGGTTCAGGTATGGATATTTGCTTTGGAAGTTTTTTTCTATTCTCTGTGTCGTAGGTCCATTTTCCACCAACTGGAGCACCTTGTTGATCTAAAAGTAGGCCAAGTTTCTTTCTTTGGTAAATGTAGAAGTCGGTTTGATGGTAATGTTTTTTTCCTTTAAAAAATGAATCAATTTCTTGTATGCTCGTCACAAAATCTGGTCCTTCAATCCAATCGACTTTTATTGTGTTGTATACTGCAAGTTGATCAACACGTTTTTTTAGCCAATTGTCACTTGGAAAACAGGTTTTAATTTGGGAGGTGCCAATGGCTTTCAAATGAGTGAAAAGCGTTTCTAATTTTGCGTGATTTTCATGAGTTGCGATATAGTTTACTGTGTAGCCTTCTTCCCTTAGCCTTGATGCATAGGCAGACATGCTAGCTTTGTGCAGGATGATTTTTTGTTTGTGAAATTTGAACTGTGTGAAAAATAATTCCTCTTCAATCAAGTAAACAGGTTCTCCCTTCTTGATAGCAGGATGTTGGTGGAAAAGTTGGTGGGGAAATATCAGGCTGATGGTCATTTTTTCAAAACAATTTTTCTGCTTGAATGTTTATCACAAAAAGTATTGAAATGGAAAAGCTGACAGCAAAGAAGATAGTGGTTGCAGGTGCTACTGGCGGAATAGGTAGACAGTTGGTAAAAATGTTGCATCAAAGTGGCGCGGAGGTTTTTGTAACAGGCCGTAATCAAATAAAATTAGACAGTTTAGTTAGTGAAATTGGTTTAAGACCTAGTCATGCATTGGCAGTAGACGTATCAGATGAAACAGCTATGCAGCATCTTGGAGCCAAGGTGGCCACAGAAATGGGTACGCCAGATATTCTTGTAAATCTTGCTGGTGTTGGCATTATTAAGTCGATGGAGAACCTCACCTTAGCAGAATTCAACCAATCATTGCAAACTAATTTAGTTGGTGCTTTTCTTTTTGTAAAAACTTTTCTTGCCCCAATGAAAGAAAGTAAAAAGGGTTTGATTGTGAATGTGCCTGGCGTATTGGGAAAAGTTCCCATGGCTGGTGCGGCAGCCTATTCTGCATCTAAATATGGTATAGTAGGTATGATGCAAAGTATTAGAGAGGAATTGAAGAGGACTGAAATCAGAATAACCAATTTGTTTTTAGGAGGTGTTGATTCGCCATTCTGGGATACCATTGATTTAAAGGTGCAGAAGGATAAAATGATCAGAGAAGAAGAAGCTGCTCGTTCAATTTGGTTCTTGTGTCAGCAACCTGCAAGTGGTGTGGTGAGTGAAATGGTGTTACAACCATTTAATCACCAAGCAATCTAATTAAAGCATAGTGCCTTTCAGGAAGAGATAAGCGCAATTAAAATAAATAATCACTCCGGTTACATCAACCAGTGTGGCAACAAAAGGTGCAGATGATACCGCAGGGTCTGCACCTAGTTTTTTTAATGCAATAGGGAGCATCGATCCAGATATCGTGCCAAATAAAACAACGCCAATAAGTGATACCCCAACCACTGAGGCTATTAATAGGTAGTGAGGTCCGTATACTTCCGGGAAAATTTGAGACCAAAGGACTACTCTAAAAAAACCAATTAATCCCAGCACTGCGCCAAGCATCAACCCTGAAATGATTTCTCTTCTCATCACACTCCACCAATCTGATATGGTTACTTCTCCTACTGTTAGCGCTTGTATGATTAGTGAAGAGGCTTGTGAACCAGTGTTACCTCCACTTGAAATAATCAATGGAATAAACAAGGAGAGTATAAGAGCTTTATCAAGTGCCAATTCGTAGTTAGCCATTGCTGTTGCAGTTAGCATTTCTCCGAGAAAGAGAACAATCAGCCAACCAACTCTTTTCTTGAATAATTTAAAAATAGAAATTTCGAGATAGGGTTCTTCCAATGCTTCAGTACCACCCATTTTTTGCATGTCTTCACTGAACTCTTCGTTGGCCACCCACAGAACGTCATCGATGGTTACAATACCTAGTAGAAAGTTATTGTTATCAACAACGGGAAGTGCCACACGGTTATTCATTCTAAATACCTGATTGGCTTTTTCCTGGTCGTCGTATACGTTCAGTTCAATGTATCTTCCGTCAGTTAGTTCACTTACTAATCTATCTGGCGGGGACAATAAAAATTCCCTGATTCTAACGTCATCAACCAATTGACCTTGATCGTTAATTACATAGATAACGTCGATAGTCTCAGAATCTTGTCCCACCTCTCTGATATGCTCCAATACCTCAGCGATGGTCCAGTCGGATTGAACAGCAATATAATCTGGCGTCATCAAACGCCCCACACTG
This sequence comes from Bacteroidota bacterium, assembly GCA_039805205.1. Taxonomy (GTDB): domain Bacteria; phylum Bacteroidota; class Bacteroidia; order Chitinophagales; family Chitinophagaceae; genus Pollutibacter. The sequence goes on along the minus strand of JBDLUR010000059.1, from coordinate 3,683 downwards.
TATTCAGGATAACCCAAAAGGGATAGGGTGATCTTGCGTTCTTCCGGGTTCAACAATTTGATGAGTTCTCTTACCACACTGGTAGGCAACTCTTCCAAAAAAGCTGTACGATCATCGGCTGGTAGTTCATTCAGTAGAGCTGCAGTTTTTAGTGGCTGGAGGTCCTGAATGATAGCTTTTTGTGCACTCAGTTCAAGTATTTTGAACGTGCTTGCAGCACGGTGAACAGATAATGCGGCAATGATATCGGTTGCTTGGTCTTCGTATTCTTCAGTCAGTAAAGCAACATCACTGATGTTTAGGTTGTTGAGAAACTCATGCATACGCATTTTGTTCTCATCTGTCAAGATGAGCTCAAATTGCTCTTGTATGCTGAGGTTGTTCACAACCTGTGTCATGGTTCAAATTTCCGCTAAATTAATTATTGTTTTCTACCCGTCAATATTAACTTATTAGGAAGAGTAAAGCCCCTTAAATAAGCGCCAATTTTGTTTAATTTTGTACAAATTGCTGCTATGCCACGTCAAGATCTTTTTGAATCGCCTGATTATCTTAGAATAGATGATTTGCTAACGGAAGAACACCTGATGATAAGATCAGCGGTTCGTGATTATGTAAAGCAATCGATTTCTCCAATTATAGAAGAAGCCGCACAGCAGGCCAAATTCCCAATTCATATCGTAAAAGAGATGGGAGCCTTGGGTTGTTTTGGGCCCACAGTAGCAACGCAATATGGTGGAGGAGGATTGGATCACATCAGTTATGGTCTGATGATGCAAGAATTAGAAAGAGGTGATAGTGGGGTAAGGTCAACTGCAAGTGTGCAGGGTTCGTTGGTAATGTATCCTATTTACAAGTTTGGAAGTGAGGAACAAAAGAACAAGTATTTGCCCAAGTTAGCGTCTGGAGAGTGGTTGGGTTGTTTCGGTCTGACTGAAGCTGATCATGGTAGCAATCCTGCTGGGATGCTAACTCGACTAAAATCTAATGGGGATCATTATATTTTGAATGGCAGTAAAATGTGGATCAGTAATGCTCCTTATTCCGATGTGGCGGTTGTATGGGCAAAAGACGATCAGGGTGATGTAGTTGGGGTTATTGTGGAGAAAGGGATGCCAGGGTTTAAGGCACCAGAAATCCATGGTAAATGGAGCTTGAGAGCATCTGCCACTGGTGAATTGGTTTTTGAAGATGTAAAAATTCCTAAAGAGAATATCTTGCCTGGGGTAAAAGGATTAAAAGGCCCTCTATCTTGCTTGACTAAAGCAAGGTTTGGTATTGCATGGGGGGTAGTTGGACTAGCGATGGATTGCTATGATACCGCATTGCGTTACGCAAAAGAACGATCACAATTTGGAAAGCCAATTGCAGGCTTTCAACTTCAGCAAAAAAAGTTAGCTGAAATGCTAACTGAAATCACAAAAGCACAACTCCTCAATTGGAGATTGGCAGTGTTAATGGATGAAGGTAAAGCAACTCCTGCGCAAGTGAGCATGGGTAAAAGAAACTCTTGTGCTATGGCGCAAGATGTATGTAGAGATGCTCGTCAAATTCTTGGTGGTATGGGTATTACTGATGAGTATTCAGTAATGCGCCACATGATGAACTTAGAAAGTGTGATTACTTATGAGGGAACACATGATATACATTTACTGATAACAGGTATGGATATAACTGGCATCAATGCATTTTCATGAGTAATCAACATCCGAAAGTAATTTTTCTCATCGGCTTCATGGGCTCTGGAAAATCGCACGAAGGCCAATTGCTAGCGCAGCAACTAAGTTTACCATTTATTGATTTAGACAATTGGATTGAACAGCAACAAGGAAAGACTATTTCCGATATTTTCAAGACAGAAGGTGAAGGGTATTTTCGTAATCTAGAAACAAATGCCTTAAAAGAGACTGCAGGGCAACTAATTGCGCAAAGTGAAGTAGCACTTGTGTCCCAGCACTTCGCGGGTATTATCTCTACTGGCGGAGGTACTCCTTGTTTTCATGGGAATATAGATTGGATGAACGAGCAGGGGATTACCATTTGGTTCAATATGCCAATACAGATATTAGCAAAGCGTCTGGCTAATGAGAAATCCAAAAGACCACTTATTGCTGCATTGTCTGACGAAAAGTTGTATCAGTTCATTGCAGATAAACTTGAAGAAAGATATCCGTTTTATAGTAAGGCAAAAACCATCATCAATGATTTGATTGATCCTTCAACGTTAACCCAAAAAATTACAGATGCATAGAAGAATGTTTAGGACAGCAGCATTGTTAATGGCTATAGCAGTTACTTTGGGAGCGTTTGGCGCTCATTTACTCAAAAAATTGCTTACTCCATCTTTGTTAGAAGGGTACCAAACAGCCACGTATTATCAGATGATCCATGCCATTGCCATCTTCATTGCTGGTTTTTTATACAAACAATATCATCACAAAAAGATGTGGGTTGCTGGACAACTGTTTTTCTTTGGGATCCTCTGTTTCTCAGGATCAATTTATGCAAGGGTGGCGCTAAGCTTTGCGGGGTATACCAGTTTGGGTGTATTTAATTTGGTTACTCCATTAGGGGGCATTTTATTTATCATGGGTTGGTTGTGGTTGTTGATATCAATTCCTGGAAAAACTCCGGATAAACAGGATGTTAATAAGCAAGAAAATTGAGATCTGTATTCCGAACTTGTTGAAATTCAACAGAAATAAAAATGTAATTTTGAAAAACTCCTAAAGGAGTATTGCTTATTTAATTAGTAGAACATACAATGGCCAATAGATTGAAACCTCCGAAGCAGAAAGTTGATGAAGAGGTATTGATAGCTGAGAAAGAAGAATCTGTTGAAATTAAAGCGCTGGTAAAAGATGAGCGCACCCATAAAATATTTGGTTCTGTATTGTTGTTTATCAGTTTTTTTCTTTTCGTTGCGTTTGCTTCTTATCTTTTTACTTGGAACGAGGATCAGGATAAAGTCCGCAACATGGGGGCAAAAATTTTGATGCCCAACGAACTAGAAATTAGTAATCAGTTAGGAAGTCTAGGCGCTTATACTGCCTATGTTTTTTTTGAATATGGTTTTGGGGTTGCCTCATTTCTATTCTGTTCCTTGTTTTTTGTGATTGGAGTTAATGTGTTGTTTGGGAGGAAAGTTTTTTCCGTAGCCCGCAACATCAGGTACTTGTTAATGGGATTAGTTGTAATTAGCGTTAGTGCATCTTTTTTCATGCCAGAGTCCACTTTTAACTGGGGAGGTGCTGTTGGAAAGTTTTCGTCTGTATGGATGAAAGGAGTTTTAGGATGGTGGGGTACGTTTTCGATTATTTCGCTCTCACTTTTTTCCTATTTCATATGGCGATTCAATCCCGTCTTCAAGATGCCTGTTTTTGGGAAGTCGACGCAAATTGATGATACCAAATTCGACCAAACAGTTCCCGCAGTTGATCTAGAGCCTGAAATAATCCAACCAAGATTAGATTTAACAGAAGGCAATTCCTTGAAAACGGAGGATGCAGTATTGAATCTAGAAGTGATAGAAGAAGCATCTAATAAATTGAAGGAAGAGAAGCCGCTGCACACAGAACCTGCAGTTTTGATTGCACCACCTGTGGAAGATGTTGTTCTTCCTAAAGTTGAATCAATTGAAGAAGAACTAGAAGAAGAACCGGATTTAGAGATAAAGCCCGTGG
>JBDLUR010000058.1:0-5820 GCA_039805205.1 Bacteroidota bacterium | reverse complement strand
AGCTGGCCGTCTTGTTGAAGTGCTTTGATTTGTTGCTCGAAAACAGGGTCAAAATCCCCTGTCTCCATTCCCACCAAAATACCATTATTGTTATTGGAGCTTCTGTCTTCTGAGTACAAGGCGACTAACGAATCAAAACTCGCACCCTTTAATGCTTCTTTATATATATTATTAGCCAATAATTCTCTTTCGTTGATTGTTGTAGCTTTGGCATCTTCTGGAATGGTGATTAGTATTTGTGCAATGGAAAGCGAACCATCAATTTTCTTGTTTGAGATTCTTTTGAATAAATGAAGTCCTGCATCACTGATAATAGGCTTGGAGATTTCACCATTGTGCAATGAATAGGCAACTTGCTCAAAATGATAAGGTAGTGTAAAGGCTTTGATGAAACCCAAATAGCCTTTGTTGTTTTTTGCTTCTGGATCATTAGAATAAAGTGCTGCTAATTCATCAAAAGGTTCGCCATTTTTTAATCGCTGTTGGATTTCAGTTATTTTTCTTTCGGCAATTTCTTTTTCTTCTTTACTTATGTTTGTTGGTTCGGTTTCTGTGTAAGGTTGTTTAAAGGCGATGAAAATATGGCTCAATTCAATTTCCTCCTGGCGGTGCTGCACTGCTTCCTCTACCAATTTGTCTAAAGTAGGTGCATCTAATAAGTGAATTGATTTTATTTGTTCCTCAAATGCTTGACGGTCGGCAATTTGATTGGATAGGGTATCCATCTTCAAATCATAAGCTGCCTTCACTTTTAGTCGGTAGTTGACGTATAGATTGAGGTAGGTCTTGAAAGCCGATTTACTATGAATAGAGTCGGGGTTGTTTTTTTCAAACGATGCTGTATACTCATCTAGTGTTACAGGATGTTTGCCATAAGTAAACAGCACTTGTGCTGAGCTGTATTGAAGATAAAAGCAAAATAGCGTTAATAGAATTGTTTTTTTCATCATCACTTTTTACTGCTTCTTCTTGTGAATTCCATGTAATCGTCTAGTTGCAGAAAACTTAGTTTTTTAGCCGCAATATTCTTGTCTTTGTCTAGTAAATACAACATCGGTGTTTGGTAGACATCGTACAGTTGACGGTAACTTGGCTGACCTGCTGCAATTAATTTTTCTCTCATTTCTTCCGTTTGGTAGATGTGCACCCAATCTTTCAGTTTATGTTCGCGTATAAACTTTAACCAATTCTCTTTACCGCCATCGGTCATGATACCGACTAATTTCACGCCTTGTTTTTTCCATTTGTTTTGGAAGATGGAATCAACTTTGGGTACTTCTTCCTGACAATGACCGCAGGTTGGATCCCAAAAACAAAGTACAGTGAATGGTCCCTGTTGCGCATACAATGAAAATTTATTGCCAAGCGTATCAATCATGGGTAAATCTGATGCTCTTTTGCCAATTACATTGGCCATCATGGAGTAGCCACGATCGAAAACATATTTTTTATACGCTTCACTCATCCAAGCATCAGCTGCGCCAGTCAGGTAGTATTTTTCAAACAGATGTACAAAGACCGCATCTTGCCCCATGTATTGCGGATTCACATATTTATCCGTCAGGCTGGAAAGAAAATATTTGAACATCTCTTCATTGGGCTTAGATGCTTTTAAAACCTGATCAGCATAAACAATAAGAGAGTCGCTCATCTGCGGCAAAATATTGTTGAAATACCTGTCAAACCTAGGTTGCAATACCGGCGTTCTCATTAACCTTTCATCTGTAAAGCTGATACCATCCCAATAATGAGATTTATAATACTGATAGGCATAAGTGCTATCGTATCTTCCTCCTGGGTGTTTGGCTGCCGGTGGCACTTCAGGGTCTTTCAATAAATTAAAGATGGATGAAAGTAAATGTGCTGGATGTTCTTTTTGAAAGCTGTTGCGATAGGCTAACATTTCCAAGTTCAGACTTCTAATTTGGGTGTTGATGGAGTCATTGGCAGCTGCAGTTTTTGCCTGAGCACCAGCAGCTCTTAATTGACCAATCTTTTTTCCTATTTCCATGGATTTCTTTTGATAGCTACTGAACAGCACATTGTCTGTTGAGCCTTCAAATTGAAGCTGAAGAATAGGATTAGAAGTGTCTGTTTGTAGTCGGAATTTTTGTTGTTGATCGATGATGCATTCTACCCAACTGTTTTTTTCCGGATAGATGATCATGTACACACCACCTTGTAATTTTTTGGGTCCTGTAAATACAGCATCTCCGCTTTCATTGATTTTAGCAGAATCGAGCAAATATTGCTTATTGCCAAAATGATAGCCGAGGTATAAATTGCCTTTCGTAAAAGGCTTGATATTGGCTGTAATCTCGTATGCGTTTTGTGCTTGGCTATGAAGAGCAGCAAAAAAGAACAGTAAACATCCGGCCAGTATGCGCATCATTGGGGGTTTGGGCAAAATTATTCAATAACTTTATAACTTAAAGTGAAATATGAGAAAGAAGCGGAATGTGGTTTTAGAAGGTTTGCAAGTCTTGTCCTATGCGGCTGGAGGCAAATCTATTGCCAAAGTTGAGGGAAAAGTAATTTTTATAGAAGGTGCTGTCCCTGGAGATATTGTTGATGTGCGTTTATCCAAAAACAAAAAGGACTGGGCGGAAGGTAAAGCCATTCGAATAAAAGAGCTTTCAAAAGAAAGAATGACACCCTTTTGCAGTCACTTTGGTGTTTGTGGAGGTTGTAAATGGCAAATGCTTCCCTATGCTAAACAGTTGGAGTACAAACAAGATGAAGTAGCACAGCAAATGAAACGCATTGGTAAAATCGAATTACCTGAGATGCAGCCAATTGCTGGAGCAGAGGCCACTACGCATTACAGAAACAAGTTAGAGTTTACGTTTAGTGCGAAGAAATATTTTACAGATGATGAAATGAGGGCTATGCCTATGTCGGATGATGGTCCACGTGGATTGCCTGCAATCCCTGCTTTAGGATTTCATGTTCCTGGTTCATTTGATAAAATCATCGATATAGACACCTGCCATTTACAGGCTGAACCTAGTAATGCCATCCGAAACACATTGAGAAAATATGCTTTGGATCAAGGCTACAGTTTTTACGACATACGCAACCATGTAGGATTACTCAGAAATTTACTGATCAGGATTTGTACTACTGGCGACATCATGGTAAACTTGGTATTTGGAGAAGAAGATGCAGCTGCAAGAAAAGACCTGATGGAGTTTCTTAAGGTCAGTTTTCCAATGATTACTTCCCTTTATTATACCGTCAATACCAAGTTCAACGATAGCTTGAATGATCAAACCCCTGTTTTGTATCATGGGAATGCCAATGCGATTGAGCAATTGGGTTTGTTGAAGTTTAAAGTGGGGCCGAAATCGTTTTTTCAAACAAATTCAAAACAAGCAGAGGTACTTTATGCAATAACCAAAGATTTTGCTGAGTTGGATGGTAGTCAGGTTGTCTATGATTTATACTGCGGTACTGGTAGTATTGGCCTATTTGTAAGTGATCTTGCTAAAAAGGTAATTGGTGTAGAGGTTATTGAGGAAGCTATTGCAGATGCAAAGGAGAATGCAACCTTAAACAATATTACCAATGCTGAATTTTTTGCTGGAGATGCAGCTGTGGTATGCGATGATACATTTTTTGCCCAACATGGAAGGCCTGATGTAATCATCACCGACCCTCCAAGGGCGGGTATGCATGCTAAGCTTGTTGAACAGATTCTTCAAATGGAGGCTCCTGTGGTGGTGTATGTGAGTTGTAATCCTGCAACGCAGGCAAGAGATCTTCAATTGCTTGCTGAAAAATATGATGTTACAGCCATCAGGCCAGTCGATATGTTTCCCCATACACACCATATTGAAAACATCGTTCAGTTAAAGCTGAGGAAAGATAGTGCGAGTTCGTTAAATTTGCAGTAATAAGTACAATATGCAATCAGACATCAGGCCGGGGAGTTTTCAGGTATTACCTGTTGTTATCAAAAATTTAATCATCATCAATGCATTGGTTTGGCTGGCGCAAATTACTGTAGGGAGAGATTTGATTTCAATTGAAGATCTTTTTGCATTACATCATTTCAGTTCACCGTACTATCATTTTTGGCAGTTCATTACATACATGTTCCTCCATTCTTCTGAATCCTTTTTCCATATCCTCTTTAATATGTTTGCGTTGTGGATGTTTGGATCAACATTAGAGAATTTATGGGGACCAGCAAGGTTTCTGGCATTTTATATTGTATGTGGATTAGGCGCTGGTATTACACAGGCTTTGGCGCTGACCTATGATATTTCCCAGTACAATGCAGCGTATGAGTTAGGGCAGATTAGCGTTGACCAATTGTATATGTTGATCAATGTGCCAACACTAGGTGCTTCAGGTGCAGTGATGGGTATTTTTGCAGCATTTGCTTATACCTTTCCCAACAGTCAGATGATTATTCTACCGATACCATTTCCTATCAAAGCCAAATGGGCATTGTTGGGTTTGGCAGTCTTGGATATAGTAGGTGGACTTTCGAGTGAATCGACTGGCATCGCACATTTCGCGCACTTGGGTGGTGCGGCAGTCGGCATCGTCATTGTCTTAATTTGGAACAGAAAGAACCGCAATCATTTTTATTAATCGATGGGCTACAGAGATTACAACAGTTCAGGAAGATCAATCCTTTGGAATACAGGCAATCCATTGGTGATGCTAATTATTTTGAATGTATTGTTTTTCATTCTGCTCAACTTCATCAAAAGTGTCTACACGTTCAATCAACTTCAACCTGAGGCTTTTTATAGAAATATTTACCACTGGTTTATTTTTTCTGCTGATCCCATAAAAATATTGAGCAGACCATGGACTATTCTTACGATGCAGTTTGTTGAATTGAAGATGATAGTAGTCATTAGTAATCTAATTTGGTTATGGACTTTCGGGCATTTGGTACAGGATTTAATTGGCGGAGATAAGCTTTTCCCAGTTTACATCTATGGTGCTTTTTTTGCGGGACTTGGTTTTTTCATCACTGCACAAATTGCATTTCCAACTAATACTGGAGCCTTGTTTTTTAATGGTCCCTCTGCTGGCATACTTGCTTTGGCCATCGCTGCCACAACTGTTTCTCCAACCTACAGGTTTTTTCCCATGATTGGTGGAGGAATTCCACTTTGGATCATCACAATTATATATGTTGCGTTGAATGGAGTAGCATTGGCAGCAACGCCTTTGTTGTTGATTCCGCATGCCATAGCAGCCATTAGTGGATTTGTATTTATTAAGCTTTTATTGAATGGAAATGATACTGGAAGATGGATGAACAGTCTGTTTGGTATCCTCACCAATGCCTTTACACCAAAGAAAAAGGGGACAGCCTCTATACGGACCAGCAGTTTTTATCAGCAAGGAAAAACAAAAGCATTTGTCAAGCGCAATGGTATTACGCAAGAGCGTATTGATATGATTCTCGATAAAATCAATCAGAAGGGATACGAAAATCTAACAGAGGAAGAAAAGACCATTTTAAAAAAAGCCAGTAAAGAAGATCTTTGATGACTAAGCTCCTAAAGACACTGGTTCTATCGTTGTTGATGCTTATCAATGTGTTGTTGGTAGTCGCTTTTTTGGTTTCCAGTTACGCTTCTTATTTGCATCCTCAAGAATTTTGGTTCACTGGTTTTTTAGGATTGTTCTTTCCTTACTTTTTGTTTTGTCTGTTGTTTTTTCTTGTCTTTTGGTTGTTTGTAAAAAGATGGTGGTCGCTTTTGTCCTTGATTGCCTTACTTGCTGCTTATCCAACTATACAATTGTATTTACCATTTAATTGGAATGGTGATTTTCAAATCAAAAAAGAAG
>JBDLUR010000057.1:0-3035 GCA_039805205.1 Bacteroidota bacterium | reverse complement strand
TTGAGAACAAAGAATGGGGTTATGGGGATGCTGATCCTGCTAGTTTTAATCCAACTGATTTTGATGCAGATAAAATAGTTGCAGCCTTTAAAGCTGGAGGTTTAAAGGGGATGGTATTGGTGGCCAAACACCATGATGGTTTTGCGCTTTGGCCGACAAAGACCACCAATTATAATATTAGTCGTTCGCCATTTAGAAATGGTAAAGGGGATATGGTGAAAGAGTTTGAACAAGCTTGTCGTAAAGCAGGATTGAAGTTTGGTGTGTATTGTTCACCTTGGGACAGGAATCATCCTGATTATGGTACTTATGAATATGTACAACAATACCGTGAACAATTGCGAGAGTTGTATACCAACTATGGAGAATTGTTCATGTCGTGGCACGATGGAGCAAACGGTGGTGATGGATATTATGGTGGAGCTAGAACAACCAGAAAAATTGATCGTAATACTTACTACGCTTGGGATACTACTTGGCAGCTAACAAGAAAGCTGCAACCTATGGCCAATATATTTAGTGATATTGGATGGGATGTTCGTTGGGTGGGAAATGAAAATGGATTCGCAGGAGAGACTTCATGGGCAACTTTTACACCTGTCCCTGCAAAAGGCGAAAGCAAGGCCTTCCCTGGTAACCTCGATCATGAACAAAATCCATTGGGCACAAGAAACGGAATTTCCTGGGTGCCTGCTGAATGCGATGTACCCTTGCGCAAAGGATGGTTCTGGCATCCAGAACAAAAAGATCAAGTAAAAACGCCAGAACAGTTATTTGATATTTACCTCAAAAGTGTTGGTAGAGGGGGTGCTCTGGATATAGGAATAGCACCCAATACAAAGGGGCAATTAGCAGATGAAGATATAGCATCACTCCAAGGATTTGGAGAGATTGTTCAGAAAACATTTACTAATAATCTGGCGCAAGATGCCAGATTCAATGCTTCTGATACACGTGGAAAAGATTTTGAACTTAACAAGTTAACAGATGATAATAAGCTGACTTATTGGGCTACACATGATGAAATAAAGAACGCAACCATCAATCTTGAATGGGATGAAAATCAAACTATAGATTTTTTAAGATTACGTGAGTATATCCAATTGGGACAAAGAATAGAGAAAGTCATGGTTGAAAGTTTTGAATCAGGTAATTGGATTAAAGTTGGGGAAGCAACTTCAATAGGTGCTTCTAGAATCATCTCATTAAATAAAGCCGTATATTCAAGAAAGCTAAGGGTGACTATTGAAGCGCCTACTTGTATCACACTGGCTGAATTAGGTTGTTACAAAAAATATAAACCATAATTTTTAATTTGATTTTATGCGATTGCTTTTTACACTCTTATGTCTTGTATCAATTCAGTTTACTCAAGCCCAAAAAGATTTTTTGAATGAGTCAGTGCAGGATAAAGATGCCAGAATGGAATGGTGGAGAGATGCAACATTTGGTATGTTTATTCATTGGGGACCTTATGCAGTGCCGGCTGGTTTTTATAACGGCAAAGAAGTAAAAGGTGTTGCTGAGTGGATCATGCATACGGGTAATATTCCCATTAATGAATATGAGACTTATGTGAAGCAATTCAATCCTACTCAATTCAATGCAAAAGAATGGGTGGCTATCGCCAAAAATGCAGGTATGAAGTATATCGTGATTACTTCAAAGCATCATGACGGGTTTAGCTTGTGGGACAGTAAAGTATCTGATTACGATGTTATGGATGCTACCCCTTTTAAACGTGATATTCTCAAAGAATTATCTGATGCTTGCAAAGAAGCTGGAATACAAATGTGTTTCTACCATTCCATCATGGATTGGCACCAACCAGATGCTGAAAGTAAAAAGGAGTACACTCATCAAAACACATCAGCCCCTGATTTTGCGCGTTATAGAGATACCTATCTTAAGCCACAACTCAAGGAATTAGTTGAAAAATATGATCCAGCAGTTTTGTGGTTTGATGGTGAATGGATTCCAGAATGGACTGAAGAGCAGGGAAGAGATTTGTATAATTATTTGCGCAATTTCAAACCAAACTTAATCATCAATAACAGAGTGGGTAAAGGAAGAGCGGGTATGCAAGGCATGAATTTGTACAAAAATGCCGCTGGTGATTTCGGAACTCCTGAGCAGGAAATTTTAGAAGGAACATCTGATACTGATTGGGAAAGCTGCATGACCATGAACGATTCATGGGGATTTAAAAAGAATGATGATAATTGGAAATCAAGTGAAACCTTGATTCATAATCTGATTGATATTGCTGCTAAGGGAGGTAATTATTTATTGAATGTAGGACCTACCGCCGAAGGTATTATTCCCGTTGCATCTGTTGATCGATTAAAGGAAATGGGTGATTGGATGAAAGTGAACAGTGAGGCGATATATTCGACAAAAAGCACAAAAAAATACAAAGAGGGTGATATTAAGTACACCATTAGCAAGGATAATAAATACGTTTATGCCATAGCCACCAAGACAGTAAATGGTCAATTAAAACTTACCAATGTATCTGTTAAGAAGGGAAGTAAGATCTATATGTTAGGTGTAAAGCGTCCTCTTTCTTATAAGCAAGATGGCAATGGAAATTTAAATATAGATTGGCCAACAACTCTTCCTTGCAAGTATGCATGGACGATAAAGATAGAAGGGACCACTAAAGGTTAAATTCCATATTCTAAATCAAGAAAGGCATCCCATATCTTTCTTGTTGTGAAGTTGCTTGAAACATCATATTGATGCTTGTTGTCTATCATGGTAACTGGAACTAATCTTTTGGTTGAACTGCTGATGAAAACTTCTTTAGCTTGATGCAGTTCTTCAAGTTGAATATCTCTTTCTTCCAATGATAGTCCTATAGATCCAGCAATCTTGATGATATTTTTTCTGGTAATGCCTTTTAGCATGCCTTCTTTTGGAGTGACTAATATATCATCGTGTGTAACTAAGAAAATATTTGACCTTGGACATTCTGTTATACTATTCTCATTGTAATACAGTAGGTCGTCGCCATTTTGTTCCTTCATCCATGG
>JBDLUR010000056.1:0-15559 GCA_039805205.1 Bacteroidota bacterium | reverse complement strand
AAACAAATTTAGTTGATGCCATTCCAATTGCAGCACCTGCTAATACATCCCCAAGCCAATGCTCATTGTTATACAATCTTAGGTAAGCTGTCGCACTTGCAGTTGTATAGCCTGCAATACTAATCCAAGGTGAAAGTTGTCCGAATTCTTGGTGTAGAAATTCAGCAGAAACAAATGCCCTGGTTGCATGCCCAGAAGGGAAAGATCTGTTGTCTGCTCCATTGGGTCTAGGTCTTTTTATAATTGTTTTCATTGGATAAACAATCAGTGCAGCTGAAAGCTGAGCTGCGCCAAAAAGTTGAATTTGCTTACTTAGGGGATTACTACTTTTCAATCCAGCTGCGTCTAAAGCAAAAACAGCGACAGCAGGAAGGAATTGTGTTGCCTGGTCAATTTTGGTTTGTCGACCTGTTTTTTTGATTTCAAGGTTTAAATTTCTTTCAAATTTCTTTAAAGGAGAAACAGTTGCAAACATTACCCCGGTTGTGAAACCAGCTGCAGGTACAATCCATTGTTTTTGATTGTTTTTTATAGTAGGGGTAGTATCTTTTTGCATTGTATTACCTTTTGAATACAATGAGGTCAGTAAAAAAAATAGAAGAATGTAAGATTTCATTTGTGTCATTGGTGTAGCCATAAAATTAATGACTAACTTGTTGTGATAACTATTATTTCCATTTATGTACCATAAAAAACAAGCTACATTATTTATTTTCCTTGCAACATTGCTGTTGCTTGGGTTGTCATGTAGTAAAAAATCGTCTTCTGTTATTGCTCAGCCTACTGCTCCAGTAGCTAAAAATGATATTAGTGTTTGGATCACTAAACCTGATCAAAGTATCAAACTTGTAGAGCAGCTGTATTCCTCAAATGAGGGCAAGGTTACTAATTCTCTTCCTCTTGTAAGTATTGATCCAGCTACAACTTTTCAAACTGTAGATGGATTTGGGTTTACACTTACTGGAGGGAGTGCCTATCTTATCAATAAATTATCTGCCGGTTCAAGAACGAATTTATTGAATGAGTTATTTGGTAAGGCCGAAAATAGTATTGGTATAAGTTATTTAAGAATCAGTATTGGTGCTTCTGATTTAAGCAAAGAAGTATTTAGTTATAATGATTTATCTATCGGTCAAACTGACCCTAACTTATCAGCATTTTCTCTATCGCAAGACACTGTTGATTTAATCCCTGTATTAAAAGAAATTCTTGCTATCAATCCATCTATAAAACTCATGGCCAGTCCATGGAGTCCGCCTGTTTGGATGAAGGACAATAAGTCAAGTAAGGGTGGTAAACTGTTGAAAGAATTTTATGCTACCTATGCCTCTTATTTTGTGAAGTACATACAGCAAATGAAGTTGAAAGGAATCAATATTGATGCTATTACTATCCAAAATGAGCCAATGAATCCTGATAATAATCCGAGTTTAAAAATGGAGGCATTGGAACAGGCAGATTTTATCAAAAATCATTTGGGTCCTGCATTCAAGGCAAACAACATCAACACAAAAATCATCATCTGGGATCATAATTGTGATTTGCCAGCATATCCATTGCAAATCCTTGCTGATGCAGATGCCAATCAATACATTGATGGATCGGCTTTTCATTTGTATGCGGGAAATATCAGCGCGCTATCTACAGTTAAATCGGCGTACCCTAATAAAAATCTTTATTTCACAGAACAATGGACCAGCAAAGACGGTGATTTTGGTGGTGATTTACAATGGCATATTAAGAACGTCATAATTGGTTCTCTACTAAATTGGAGTCGTGTTGCATTAGAATGGAATCTTGCCAATGATGCTGCTTTTGGTCCTCATACCCCCGGTGGTTGTACTGCCTGTAAAGGAGCTATTACAATTGATGGTGCTATCATAACAAGGAATGTTCCTTATTACATTATTGCTCACGTATCAAAGTTTATTCCACCAGGTTCAATTAGAATTGCACATACTGGTGTTGCCAATTTTCCTGCTGTTGCATTTAAAACACCAGATGGGAAAATAGTAATGCTTATGCTTAATGAAGCTGGAACTGCACAAAGTGTTAATGTTGCTTTGGGTGATAAATGGGTAAAGGTGGATATGGCTGCCGGATCTGTGGCCACAATAATTATCTAGTTATGAAATTCAAATTGGATTATGTTCTTTTGTTAGTTGCTGTTATGCTGCAGACAGCTCATATGTCTTGTAAAAAAAAGGGGACACCGGAAACGCCGATTGCAAAAACCTTTCAATTGCAACGTGTCGAATTGGATGGGTCGCTTGTTAGCGCATCATTGACAAAAGAGGTGGGCCGACAGCCTAAAATTACGCTAAGTTTTTCTGCTCCACTTAATAAAGCTAAAGTGCTTTCATCATTGGTTTTAGGAGAGAGTGCAATCAATCGTTCTCCATTAGCGATTACGTACTTAAAAAATGATTCAGTGTTGGTGGTAACGCCCGAACAACCTTTAAAGGGACTTACAAAATACCAGTTCAATGTTAGCTCGTCTTTAGAAGCAGCTGATGGTAGTAAAATCAATGGCATTTATGAACTGAATTTTCAAACAGGATTTGATTCTATAGATAAATTTCAACAACTGACCGAAGACAAGTTATTGGATACTGTTCAAAGAAGAACTTTTACTTATTTCTGGGAATTTGGGCATCCTGTATCTGGCCTAGCAAGGGAAAGAAATAATTCAGAAGATCTTGTTACTTCTGGGGGAAGCGGTTTTGGTATAATGACTATTCCCATCGCAATTGAAAGAAATTTCATTACAAAGACTGAGGGTTTAGAGCGCATGAAAAAGATTGTTGGGTTTTTAAAAAACACAGCTCAAAGATTTCATGGGGCTTTTCCACATTGGTTGAATGGACGAACGGGAACTGTAATTCCTTTCAGTCAGAAAGATAATGGGGCGGATATCGTAGAGACATCTTATTTAATTGCTGGTTTGCTGACTGCCCGTGAATATTTTACTGGTAATAGTTCAGATGAAATTGCTCTTCGAAATGACATTACCAGTATTTGGGAATCCGTTGAATGGTCGTGGTTCCGTAAAAATGAAGAGAACGTTTTGTATTGGCATTGGAGTCCTAATTTTAATTGGGACATGAATTTAAAAATACAAGGTTGGAATGAATGTTTAATCACCTATGTCCTAGCTGCTTCTTCACCAACATATGGCATTCCCAAAGCTGTCTATGATCAAGGTTTCGCAAGAAATGGAGCGCATGTGTCGAATCAAAATCATTATGGTTTCCAACTTCCTTTGGGTCCTTCATTAGGAGGTCCTTTGTTTTTGTCACAGTATAGTTTTTTGGGTATAAATCCATTTGGACTTAAAGATGCCTATGCTAATTATGAACAACAGGTGATCAATCATAGTAAAATAAATCATGCTTACTGTGTAGAGAATCCTAAGAAATTTGCAGGATATAGCAGTGTATGTTGGGGGTTGACTGCCAGCGATATTCCAAATAATGGATATGCTGCTAATGCACCAGGTAATGATATTGGTGTAATTACACCTACGGCTGCAATTTCATCATTACCATTCACGCCTAATGAAAGTATGAATGCGTTGAAATTTTTCTATTACAAGCTCGGAGACAAATTATGGGGACCATATGGGTTCTATGATGCATTTTCTATTCAGGACCTGTGGTTTGCAAGTTCCACTTTGGCTATTGATCAAGGGCCAATTGTCATTATGATTGAAAATCATAGGTCTCAGCTCATTTGGAACCTATTCACAAAAAGTGCAGAAATAAAGACGGGGATGCGTGCATTGGGTTTTTCCGCTCCGTATCTTTAAGCTACTTAACGCCTGATTGCCAATATGAAAAATGTATGCTTTGCTCTCTTCTTAATTGTTGCAAGCTTGTCATCTGATGCGCAACAAAAAACCTATTGCAACCCCATCAATATCGATTACGGGTACACCCCTATTCCAAACTTCTCAACATGGGGAAGGCATAGGGCGACTGCCGATCCGGTAATTGTCAACTATAAAGGGGATTATTATTTATTCAGCACCAATCAGTGGGGCTATTGGTGGAGCAGTGATATGAGCAATTGGAACTTTGTTTCCAAGAAGTTTCTTCGTCCTTGGCATAATGTATATGATGAGCTCTGCGCTCCTGCGGTTGGGATAGTAGGAGATACTATGTTGGTTTTTGGATCCACGTACTCCAAAAACTTTACTTTATGGATGAGTACAGATCCCAAATCCAACGATTGGAAACCTTTGATTGATTCACTGGATATTGGTGGGTGGGACCCTGCTTTTTTTACCGATGATGATGGAAGATTTTACATGTACAATGGAAGCAGCAATCGCTGGCCACTTTATGGTGTTGAGTTAGATAGGAAAACATTTCAGCCAATAGGCACAAGAAAAGAAATGTATGGTTTAGAAAGTTGGCGCTATGGATGGCACAGATTTGGTGAGTATATGGATGATACGTTTTTAGATGGATTTTTGGAAGGAGCTGAGATGGTTAAACATAATGGAAAATACTATCTGCAATATGCTGGTCCGGGTACTGAATTCAGTGGCTATGCAGATGGTGTTGCCGTTGGCGATGGCCCACTTAATTATTTTCAAAATCAGTCGGATCCCTTGAGCTTGAAAGCAGGTGGTTTTGCGCGTGGAGCTGGCCATGGTGCTACCTTCCAAGACAACCAAAAAAAGTATTGGCATGTATCTACGATGGTTGTTGCCGTTAAGAATAATTTCGAACGTCGCCTCGGTATATGGCCTGCGGGTTTCGACAAAGATGATGTGATGTATTGCAATACATCCTTTGGAGATTATCCTCACTATTTACCAGGTGATATGATTGACCATTCGCAATCTCGTTTCACCGGATGGATGTTGTTGAATTATAAGAAGCCCGTACAAGTATCATCAACTCTAGGTAGTATGTGTAATGCTAATAATGCAGTTGATGAAACTATCAAAACCTATTGGAGCGCAGCGACTAGTAACAAAGGAGAGTGGTTGCAAACTGATTTAGGTAATGTGTCGACTGTCAATGCCATTCAAATTAACTACGCTGATCAAGATGCAATTTTCCTTGGGAAAACGACAGATCAGTATCATCAATACATCTTGTATTATTCTGTGGATGGAAAAAAATGGCAAGTTCTCGTAGATAAGTCGGCGAATAAGAAAGATGTTCCTCACGACTACATCGAGTTAGAAAAACCTATCCAAGCGAGGTATATTAAAATGGAAAATATCCATGTCCCTTCAGGAAAATTTGCCATCAGTGGTTTGCGCATATTTGGAAATGGCAATGGTGTAAAGCCAGAGCCAGTGAAAGATTTTTACGTGTTGAGGACAGAGAAAGACAAGCGCAGTGCGTGGTTGAAATGGAGCCCTGTTGATAATGCTTACGCTTATAATATTTCTTTCGGAACAGATCCCAATAAGCTGTATACAACTATTATGGTACATGATGCGAATGATTATTATTACAAGGGAATGGATAGCAAAAAGACCTATTATTATAAAATTGAAGCCATCAATGAAAATGGTGTTTCTATTTCATCAAAAATTGTAAAAGCCGATTAACAAGCTCTATATGAAAAAAATCAATCTACTATTGGTACTCGCATTTTTAGGAATGCAAGCTGCTGCGCAAGACAAGAAAATGGATGCATTCATCAATGCGCTCATGGCAAAAATGACGTTAGAAGAAAAGATTGGACAGCTTAATTTGATTACACCTGGTTCTGGTATTCTAACAGGGTCAGTTGTGAGTACTGATGTGGAGGGAAAAATTAAATCAGGTAAAGTAGGTGGATTATTTGGCGTGATTGGTACAGAAAAAGTGAAACAGACCCAGGATCTTGTCATGAAAGAATCCAGGTTGAAAATTCCGCTTTTGTTTGGTTCTGATGTTATACACGGACATAAAACAATTTTTCCTATTCCCCTTGGTGTAAGTTGTACTTGGGATACTGCATTAATTAGAGAAAGTGCAATTGTTGCAGCTGCAGAGGCAACGGCTGATGGTCTCAATTGGGCGTTTTCACCAATGGTGGATGTTTCACGCGATCCACGCTGGGGAAGGGTTTCAGAAGGTTCTGGTGAAGATCCATTTTTGGGTAGTCAGATTGCTATTGCAATGGTAAAAGGTTATCAAGGACATTCCTTAGCAGATAAACATACTCTTTTGGCTTGTGTAAAACATTTCGCTTTATATGGCGCTCCTGAAGGTGGTCGCGATTATAATTCAGTGGACATGAGCAAGATTAAAATGTACAATGAATATTTACCACCATACAAAGCTGCTGTTGATGCTGGCGTTGCTACCATCATGAGTTCTTTTAATGATATCGATGGGGTTCCTGCTTCGGGTAATAAATGGTTGCTGACTGATTTATTGAAAAAAGATTGGAAGTTCAATGGCATGGTTGTTAGTGATTATACTTCAATTAACGAAATGGTCAACCATAGAATGGGTGATTTGCAGGACGTTTCTGCAATGGCCATTAAAGCAGGTTTGGACATGGATATGGTGGGTGAAGGTTATTTAACCACTTTAAAGAAATCGCTCAATGAAAAAAAGATAACAATTCAAGATATTGATAGAGCCTGTCGTAAAGTGCTTGAGGCAAAATACAAAGTTGGCTTATTCGAAGATCCTTATCGATACATTGACCCAGTTAGAGGAGCAAAAGAAGTGTTGAGTGCTGATAAGCGTGTTTTCGCAAGAAAAATTGCTGGGCAATCTTTTGTCTTGTTAAAAAACAACAACCAAACATTGCCACTCAAGAAAACACAAAAAATTGCTTTGATTGGTCCGCTTGCCAATGATAAAAACAACATGCTTGGTACTTGGGCAGTGAGTGGAGATCCGCAAATGTCTATTCCTGTTTATGCTGGTATGAAACAGCAAACTGCAAACGATTTAAATATTGTTTATGCAAAAGGTGCTAATATCACAGATGATACAGAATTAGCAAAGCGAGCCAATGTATTTGGCTTGAGAGTTGATATTGATAAACGTTCTCCAGCAGAAATGATAACAGAAGCAGTGGCTGCTGCAACTGTTTCAGATGTTGTAGTTGCTGTGTTAGGTGAAGCTTCTGAAATGAGCGGTGAGGCTGCTAGTAGAAGTGACATAACCCTTCCTGAGAGTCAGGTTAAGTTGCTCAATGCTTTGTATGCTACTGGTAAACCTGTTGTTGTAGTACTGATGAGTGGAAGACCTTTGGTATTGACAAATATGATAGATGGAGCAGCTTCAGTATTGCAAGTATGGCATGCTGGTATAGAAGCTGGTAATGCAATTGCTGACGCGTTGTATGGAGCAGTTAATCCTTCTGGTAAACTATCGATGTCGTTTCCTTACAGTGTGGGTCAAATTCCTGTTTACTATTCACAGAAAACAACAGGAAGACCAATGGATCCAAACAATAAATTCTCAACGAAATACTTGGACATTCCTAATGAACCATTGTTTCCATTTGGTTATGGACTTAGTTATACTAAGTTTACCTATGGAGATCTTAAACTTTCAAATGCCAAAATCAACGCTTCAGGTTCAATAAAAGCGTCGATAACACTTACCAATGCTGGGCAATTTGATGGGGCTGAGGTAGTTCAATTATACATTGAAGACAAAGTGAGAAGTATTACTCCTCCTGCAAAAGAATTGAAAGGTTTTCAGAAGGTGTTTTTAAAGGCTGGAGAAACTAAGACGATTGAATTTACAATAACGACAGAAATGTTGAAATTTTGGAATGCAGATTTAAAATTTGTTGCTGAGCCAGGTGAATTCAATGTGTTGATTGGAGGAAATAGTCGTGATGTAAAAGCGGCATCATTTCAGTTATTATAATTTGTATAACGCATACATTTTATACCCTTAATTAACCAAAACCAACCACCATGTTTAACGATACGGGTGCATCATCTGCTGGGTCAATAAATCCACAAAATCTATTTATAGTTTCACTAACCGCATCTCTAGCTGGATTTATTTTTGGATTTGATATGGTGGTGATATCTGGTGCTGATAAAGATATTCAGCAGCTTTGGCAAACGTCGCCATGGTTTCATGGATTCTTCATTATGTCGATGGCATTGTGGGGGACTGTCATTGGCTCAATTTTTGGTGGTAAACCGACTGACAAATATGGCAGAAAGAAAGTTTTAATGCTGGTTGGGTTATTGTTTACTGTTTCTGCACTTGGTTCAGCATTAGCACAAGATCCTTATACCTTTTCTTTCTTTCGTTTACTAGGTGGAATTGGCATTGGGATATCTTCTGTAGCAGCACCCACCTATATCTCGGAAATTTCAACAACGGATTCAAGAGGTAAGTTGGTCGCTATGTACCAGTTCAATATTGTATTTGGCATTTTGATTGCTTATTTGTCTAATTATTTTCTCTCTGGTTTCGGAGGTGAGAATGATTGGAGATGGATGTTGGGTGTTATGACTATCCCTTCACTTATATATACTGTAGGTGTATTCTTCATTCCTGAAAGTCCAAGATGGTTGGCTGCCAAAGGGCAGAACACAGTTGAAGAACAAGTAAGTGCAACAACTTTACTGCAACCCAAGTACAGCAGAATCATGTGGTTGGCTTTTATGATTGCATTTTTCAATCAGTGGTCGGGAATAAATTTCATTTTATATTATGCTCCGAGAATTTTGGCAGCAGCAGGATTAGCCGAGCAAGAGTCATTGTTGAATTCAGTCGCTTTAGGAGGAACAAATCTTGTTTTCACTTTTGTGGGCTTGTACTTAATTGACCGCTTAGGAAGAAAAACACTTTTATTGATTGGCTCTTTTGGTTATATCATAAGTTTAGCAATGGTAGCTTATGCTTTTTATGCAGGAGCTTCTTCTACATTTTTATTGGTCTTTTTATTGATTTTTATTGCAGCACATGCTGTTGGTCAGGGTGCAGTAATATGGGTATTTATTGCTGAAATATTTCCTAATAAAGTCAGGGGTCTGGGTCAAGCTTTTGGAGCAAGCATCCACTGGGTATTTGCAGCATTGATTACTTTGATAGCACCTACATTCATAGATGATGTGGATGGTATATTCAAAGAAAACCCATGGCCTATTTTTGCTTTCTTTGGTGTGATGATGACCTGGCAATTGTTTTGGGTCTTAACAAAAGTGCCTGAAACAAAAGGAGTGTCATTAGAAGATTTGGAAAAAAAGTTAGTTGATTAAATTGAATTAAAACGATGTATATGAAAAAGCAGCTTCTTGTTTTTGCTTTAGCGTTGCTAACCAGTTCTAGTCTTCTTGCTCAATCCTTTGAAGTGCTTTTGCCAGCGTCAATCAGTGACAAGCCATTAGATGGAAGACTTTTGTTGTTATTATCTACTGCAACATCTGGAGAACCTCGCTTTCAGATCAGTGATGATGAAGGAACACAGCAAGTTTTTGGTGTTGATGTAGATCAGTGGCAGCCTGGTACCCAAAAGAAAATTGATGTAAAGGCGTTTGGTTATCCTGTTGAGACCTTGAAGAAAATAGAAAAAGGAAATTATCGCGTACAAGTAGTATTGCATATTTATGAGACGTTTAAAAGAAAGGATGGGCATGTTGTAAAATTGCCCATGGATAGAGGAGAGGGACAGCATTGGAATATTGCACCAGGAAATCTTTATTCAGCAGTAAAAAGTGTCAGCTATTCATCGGATGCTACATTTTCTTCTTCTCTAACATTAGACCAACGCATCCCACCAATTAAGGAACCAGAGGATTCAAAATATGTCAAGCATATCAAGATTCAGTCAAAGTTGTTGACTGAATTTTGGGGAAGGCCTATGTATCTTGGAGCACACATATTGTTGCCTGAGGGTTGGGATAGTCATCCCAATGTGAAATATCCTTTGGCTATTTTCCATGGACACTTTCCAGAAGATTTTGGTGGTTGGAGAACAGCACCTCCTGATGAAAATCTAGTGCCAGATACAGTTAAGCGATTTAATTTGATTGGGTACAATAAAATAATGCAGCAAGAAGCATATGATTTTTACAAGATGTGGACCGGTCCAGATTTTCCGAGGGTCATAGCTATTGAAATTCAGCATGCCAATCCTTTTTACGATGATTCCTATGCAGTGAATTCTGCAAATATTGGCCCTTATGGAGATGCTATTACCTATGAATTGATCCCTGAAATTGAAAAAAGGTTTAGAGGTATTGGTGAAGGATGGGCGAGATTTATGTACGGCGGAAGTACAGGTGGTTGGGAAGCATTGGCTGCACAAGTATTCTATCCTGATCAATACAATGGAAGCTATGCTGCATGTCCTGATCCTATTGATTTTCATCATTACATGACAGTCGATTTGTATAACCACAAAAATGCTTACTACGCCGAAGGTCCGTTTAGAAATACTTTAAGACCTGGTCACCGTGATTATCTTGGTCATGTGAATGCGATGGTTCGTGATATGAATTATCGTGAATTGGCCCTAGGAACAAAAAGCAGAAGTGGTGATCAATGGGATATATGGGAAGCAGTTTATTCACCTGTTGGAAAGGATGGTTATCCAACTCCTGTGTTTGACAAGAAAACAGGTGTGATTAATAAATCTGTAGTCGCTCATTGGAAAGAGAATTTCGACTTAACTCATATCATCCAAAGAGATTGGCCAAAAATTGGAGATAAACTGAAAGGTAAAATTCATCTGTATGTTGGCGACATGGATAATTTTTATTTGAACAATGCAGTGTACAGTGCAGAAGATATGTTGAAGAAACTTTCCAATCCATCTTGTAATTGTGAGGTAGATTATGGAGATAGAGCAGAACATTGTTGGAATGGTGATCATAAGAATCCCAATTATATCAGCAGGTTGAGATACCATAGGATGTTTATTCCGAAATGGAGTGAGGAAGTGAAGCAACGCGCACCACAAGGAGCAGATCTTAAATCATGGCGTTATTAAATAAGCAATTGGTATTCATTTTGAGTTTTTATCGACTGTAGCTTCTTTGTTATTTAGTCGATTGATTTTAAATCGCATCATGATATGAGAAGAGTAGTTTCTTATCTTGTTGTATTTGTTTTTTCTATCAGTGTACTGAAAGCACAGTCATTTATAAATGAGGTCAATGCTTTTAACAAGCTAGATTCACTTCAGCCTCCTCCTAAAAATGAGATACTACTTATTGGAAGTTCTTCATTTACTTATTGGAAGGATGTAACCTCATATTTCCCGGGACGTATCTTCATCAACAGAGCCTTTGGCGGTTCATCACTTACTCACCAGATTGATTATGTTGATAGAGTGGTTTATCCATATCAGCCAAAGCAGATTCTTATCTATTGCGGTGAGAACGATATAGCTGCTTCACATAGTGTGACGGCTGATACCGTTTTTAATAGGTTTGTTCGGTTATATCAGCTTATTAGAATAAAGTATCCTACGGTTTGCATTTCATTTGTTTCAATTAAGCCTAGTCCAGTTAGGGCTGAGTTTCTTCCAACCGTGATTGCCGCCAATAAATTAATTGCTGATTTTTGTCGGCGTTCTAAAAAGACTGACTTTATAGATGTTTTCTCGCCAATGCTCGGGTCAGATGGTAAACCTATTGAGGAGTTATTTATAGCGGATAGGCTTCATATGAATGCCCAAGGTTATGCTATTTGGTCAAAAATCATTGCTCCCTATTTGATTGATTAGATTGTTGCAGTTTCTCACCTCTAATTGAACTGTTTTTGGGTTACAGCATTATATAGATAGTATTTCATTTTTATCTTTATTGTTGATTTTAGAAATCATGTCGAGAAGGGGTTTAGCTATATTGTTTTTTTGTCTATTTCAATTATTGGGATATGCCCAAGAGCTTTTCTATTCTCCTGCTGAATCAGGAGTAGAGAATTTGTTTAAGTATGAGGCGATTGGTCGGGTAGGTAAGAATATTTTGATTTATAGAGAAGTTAAAGGTCAGCATGTGGTTAGTGTTTTTGACAACAACATGAGTTTGGTTCGAAAAGTCGACTTATCAGTAATGCCTAAAGATGTTTTGGGCGTTGAATTTGTAAACTCAGGTAGTAACATCGTACTTATTTATCAGTACATGGTAAAAGGCAGGCTATTTGTTGCTGCAACAAATTTGGATGAAGACATCAAGATGACGAGTGAGCCAAAGGTGTTAGACTCATTGTTCATTGAAGATATATCTGAATTTCCGTTGTTTCAGTTGATTACCAACCCGGCAAAGAATTTGATCATGCTGATCTACTTGCGGCAGTCGACGGAAAACTTTACCAGAATGAGTACGGCCATGTATCAGCAAAATTTACAGCTAGTAGAGAAATCTGATTTGCTTGTTTCAACACCTAATGGAAGTGATAAGTTGAATCAGTTTCAACTTGACAGCGAAGGAAATCTTGTTTTCCTTAGGAACGTGCTTAGTGATGAGTTGGGTACCTTGGTAAGATCTGATATTTTAGTAAAACCTAGAGGGATTGATGAAGTAAAGAATGCTACAATTCAATTTAATAAGATTGGTATTAAAGATTTGAAAATTGCAATTGATAATAAGAACAGTCGAGTTGTAGCTGCATCTATTTTCACTGGGGGTAAAAAGGGGTATGCTCAAGGTATCTTTTCACTAGTAGTCGATTTGAAGACAGGTAATGTTGCACGTTGGCATCAAGAATTTTTTTCGGATAGTCTTAGAAAGGAGATAAAAGTCAAGCACACTCCGGATAGTAGAATTTTTGATGATTATTTTTTAGATGCAATCATACCTTATAGCAATGGTGGTTTTGCTTTGTTATTAGAATATAGAACTACCGAAGGGGGTAGAGGTGCTATTGTTGATAATCGATCTTTGTACAGATCAGAGCCACTGCCTCCACGAATCGTGTATAATGGTAATAATGCAGAGGGAAGTTTGTTTAGTGTTATTCGAACGCCGTATCAACCCTTTCAATTACCTACTGAGTCTTCTCCAAGATCTTACATAAGGAATACTGGAGGTAATATGCTGATGTTTTCATTTAGTGGTGAAAGTGCACTGCAGGATATTCAAATTTTACGAAAGTCACAGGAAGAATATAAAACCTCCCACTTATTATCTTACGCACTATTAAATAGTGGTTCGGGAATTAGATTTTTATACAATGAAAAAGAGAAGCCTGAAATGAGTTTGCGTAGTGTAAGTTTTTTTCCTGGTGAGCGGATAAAAAGAAATCCTGCTATTAAGGGAGCCATCCCCAATATGCGCTTTCTTCCAAGGTATGCAACACAGATTAGCGCAAATGAGTGTATCATCCCTTGTATTAAAGCAAATTATGGCAGTTTTGCTCGCATCGTATTCTAGAGATTTACTTTTAGTTTGTATCTTTCTATCCTAATTAAATAGTTTACCATGCCATATGTAGCAAATGAATCGAGATACAATAAAATTGCTTATCGTAGATGTGGAAACAGCGGGTTGGTTTTACCTGCTATATCTCTTGGTTTGTGGCACAACTTTGGGCATGTAGACCTGAGATCGAATTTTGAAAATATCTTATACACTGCCTTTGATTTAGGCATTACGCATTTTGATTTAGCGAATAATTATGGTCCGCCCCCCGGCAGTGCTGAATCAAATTTTGGGGCTATTTTAAAAGATGGTTTTGGACGCTATCGCGATGAAATGATCATTTCAACAAAAGCAGGATTCACCATGTGGGACGGTCCTTATGGCGATTGGGGAAGTAAGAAATACTTGGTTGCAAGTCTTGATCAGAGCCTCAAGAGAATGGGTTTGGATTATGTCGATATTTTTTACCATCATAGACCAGATCCAAATACACCTTTGGAGGAAAGTATGGGGGCATTGGATTTGATTGTGAGACAAGGGAAGGCCTTGTATGCTGGGATATCAAATTATCCGGCTGAATTAGCCCAAAAGGCATTTGATATCTTAAAGGAATTGGGTACACCTTGTGTAATACACCAACCTAAATATTCGATGTTCGAACGAACGCCTGAAGGGGGCCTCTTACAAACTTTAGACAAAAATAGGGTAGGTTGTATTGCTTTTTCTCCTTTAGCTCAGGGCTTGCTTAGTGATAAGTACCTAAATGGAATACCAGAACAATCAAGAGCTGCCAGAAATCCATCTTTAACGCCTGAACAGATTACTCCTGAAATTCGCTCAAAAATTCAAAAATTGAATGATTTTGCTGCAAAAAGAGGTCAAAAATTGGCAGAAATGGCCATTTCTTGGTTATTGAAGGATGAACGCGTTACGTCAGTACTGATAGGAGCGAGTAAGGTTGGTCATATACATGATGCATACAATGCACATCAAAGAACCGATTTTAGTCATGCAGAACTTGCTGATATTGAGGCTATTTTGGCAAGTTAAAATTTTGTTACTGCTAACCTTGATACAATAATTTGCAACAGAGAACGTTATTAAAGCACTGAAAACTAGATGAATAGGTTATTTGTTTAGTCTTTGGTGCCTAAAAATCCAAAAAAATAAAACAATTGATGATTTTTGGGTTGTTCTTAAAAGCATGTTAAATGGTTAATTGAATTTAATCTTTTAACAGGTTTAAAGGTCTAACCCAGCATTCTATCACATTATTTTACGCCATGAAGATCCGTTACATTTTTACCCTATTGGCAATTGTACTTATTGCCTCCTGTACACACGAAGTTATTAATGCGCCAACCGATCCTACTTCTCCAATCGATGTGGGTGGTGGAGGAACAACGCCCAACACATCTGATACCGTTTGTTTTAACACAGAAGTATTACCACTTTATGTTTCTTATTGTGGTTCATCTGGTTGTCATGATGCTGGTAGCAGACAAGAAGGAGTAATAACTACTTCTTATACAAGAATCATGGAAGGTATCAGAGCAAAAAATGCATCTAGAAGTGAATACTACACCATCATTGGTGATGAAATGCCTCCAAGAGGTAGTCCCCAGTTGTCAAATGACCAAAAAAATATCATCTTAAAATGGATCAACCAGGGAGCTTTGAATACAAATTGTATCAATTCATGTGATACAACTAAATTCACCTTTAATGATCCAATCAAAACCTTGCTTACCAACAACTGTCTTGGTTGTCATGGTACAAAGCCAGGTTCTGGTAATGTTTATTTGGGTGATTATGCAAGCGCAAAGGCCTACATTGAAGCCAATAAGGCAAACTTTATCAAAGTAATTAATCACGATCCAACGATAGCAGCTTCTAAGCGTATGCCACCAGCAGGTAAGATGGTAGACTGCCAAATCGGTCAGTTTTCAAAATGGGTCAATAACGGATTTCCACAATAATAACTATGAAGCATTTTCAATTATTTACAGCAGGCTTATTCCTGTTAGGATTAAGTTCATGCTTTTACGACAAGGCGGATTTAATTTATCCTCAGCCCACAACATGTGATACAGCAGCTGTAACATACAGTGGAACAATTGCACCAATCCTCACAACAAACTGTAATGGTTGTCATGGTGGTACAGCAGCAGCTGGAGCTGGAATTAAATTAGACACCTATGCCTCTTTGAGCACTTGGGTGACCAACGGAAGATTCTTGAATTCAATGTTACA
>JBDLUR010000055.1:0-3026 GCA_039805205.1 Bacteroidota bacterium | reverse complement strand
GAACTCACTCCTAGTCCAACTAATGCAAAGCCCACCATCACTAAAGCTGGTATAGTAGACACCAATGCTGTAATCATACCGATGGCGATTAATACTCCATTTGCTTTTAAGATTCTGCCATGCCCCCAACGTTCAATCAGTGGATCACCTACAAAACGACCAATCGACATAAATAAAGCAAAAGCGGTATAACCTAATGCACTCACTACATGAGGCTGATTAATGACTTGACGATAATAGAGAGAACTCCAATCTGCCATCGTTCCTTCAGACATGGCTCCACAAAAACATATCAATCCAAGCAATAAAAGTGCTTTGGTTGGCCAAGCAAATATTTTTTGATTTTCATTTGATTGCTCGGGATCTTTCACCAAACTAAAAAAAAGTGGAAGAATGACAATTGACATCACAATTGCAATAAGGAAATAATGCTCCTGCATTGTTCTATTCTCTTCCATCATCCAATCGGTAAATGCTGCAGCAGTAAATGCACCAACACTCCACATGGCATGGAGACTAGAAAGTATCGACTTCTTGATATAATGTTGAATAGAAATCCCCTGTGCGTTCAAGGAAATATTGCCAAAATTGCCAAACATGCCAAAAAGAAAGAGGACAATAGAAAGTAGAAAGGTGGTACCCGCCAACGATATGGCAACCAAAGACCCTACGTAAATAAACAAACTCAAAATACTCATCCACCTGCTTCCAACTTTTGCAATTAACAGTCCTGAAAAAGGAAGTGAGCACAAAGCACCCAGAGGAAGCATGAACAAGATGCTACCCAATTCTGCATCATTCAATGAGAATTTATCCTTGATATCAGGGATGTGTGAGGCCCAAGATGAAAATACAAATCCCAGGAAGAAAAAGTAAACTGTAATTGCTATTCTGGGTGAGGGCTTCATATTGAATGAAAGCAAATATAGAAATTGTACAATAAGGCTTAAACAAAAATTTAATGCGGTGTAAAATTTTAATATCTTGAGTCCACTAAATACCTAAAATGAGAAATACATTTTTATCATTTATTTCAGCTACGTTTTTACTTGTTGCATGCGACAAAGAAAAGACTGCCCCTATAACTTCAGCAAATGTTTCTATCGACGATATTACAATGAATGAAGGTAATGGCGGCACCAGCAATATGGAGTTTACAGTAAAACTGAGTACAGCTTTAGCACAAGAAGCATCGGTTAAGGTAACCACCAAAGATGGTTTTGGTAAAGCAGTTGAAGACTACCAAGCCCTCAACCAAACGGTTGTTTTCAAAGCAGGTGAAACAAGTAAAAAAGTTACCGTTGTAATTGTAGCAGATGATTTAAAAGAAGGCATGGATGAGTTTCAGGTTTTACTTTCAGACGCAAGCAACTGTAATATTTCAGATGGTGTTGGTTTAGGTGTTATCAACAATGACGATACAAAAATTCCTGTAACAGATATTGGATACAGCACCCCGGATAACTATCCTGGTAAAACTTTGGTCTGGAGCGATGAGTTCAATGCACCTGAATTAAATACTACGAACTGGGGCTTTGATGTTGGCACTGGTTGTCCGAATTGTGGATGGGGAAATAATGAATTGCAGTATTACACCGCCGGAGAAAACTTATCATTTAGTCAAGGGAAAATGATCATTGAAGGAAGAACTGAACAAAGAGAGGGAAAGAATTATACATCCACCAGATTAATTTCCATGGGGAAGAGAGAGTTTAAATTCGGCAGAGTAGACATCAGAGCAAAACTACCAAGGGGTCAAGGTATTTGGCCTGCATTCTGGATGTTAGGCTCTAATTTCAAGTCGGTTGGTTGGCCTTCATGCGGAGAAATTGACATCATGGAGTTTCTTGGACACGATGAAAAGAGAGTTCACTCAACGATTCATTTCAAGGCAGGCAACAATGCAACGAACAGAACATCCTCTTTATTAAATGACACTCCCCTTCCAGACGAATACCATGTTTATTCATTGGATTGGCAGCAGGATAAAATCAGAATGTTGATTGATGATAAATTAATCAATGAATTTAACCCTGCTACATTGGCTGGTGCAGGTCACCCTTTTAATGAATCATTTTTCTTCATCATCAACCTAGCCATTGGTGGCAACTGGCCTGGATCTCCAAATGCTACAACCTATTTCCCACAGTGGTTATATGTAGATTATATCAGGGTATTCCAATAAGTATTTTCAATGTACCGCACAATAAAAAAGGGGACCATTGGTCCCCTTTTACAATATTATAATTTACATTAAGCATCAACTGCTCCTTCTACCAAAACAGAAACTTGATTGTTAAACACTTCTATAAAACCACTATTGATCTTGAAAGAACTGCTCTTACCTGCTTTATCCAAAAGGATTTTAACAGTACCGGTTCCCAAAGCACTAACCATTGGAGCGTGTTTTTCTAACACTTCAAAGGAGCCACTGATACCAGGCAACTGAATACCATAAGCATCTCCAGAAAACAACTTCTTCTCAGGTGTCAATATTTCAATTTTCATACTTGTGCTTTTGGTTGATTAAGCTTTAGAAGCTTCCATCATCTTCTTACCTTTCTCAATTGCATCTTCAATAGTACCAACAAGGTTGAATGCTGCTTCTGGATACTCATCTACCTCTCCATCCATGATCATGTTGAAACCACGAATAGTATCTTCAATATTTACAAATACACCCTTCAAGCCAGTGAACTGTTCAGCAACGTGGAAAGGCTGACTCAAGAAACGCTGAACCCTTCTTGCACGAGATACAGTAAGCTTATCTTCATCACTCAATTCATCCATACCTAAGATGGCAATGATATCTTGTAATTCTTTATAACGCTGAAGGATCAATTTAACTCTGTTTGCACAATTGTAATGCGCTTCTCCAACAATCATAGGAGATAAAATTCTTGAAGTAGAATCCAATGGATCAACCGCAGGATAGATACCTAAGTCGGCAATCTTACGGCTCAATACCGTTGTAGCATCCAAGTGGGCAAAGGTTGTAGCTGGAGCTGGGTCAGTCAAGTCATCCG
>JBDLUR010000054.1:0-3219 GCA_039805205.1 Bacteroidota bacterium | reverse complement strand
CGAGATCTAATTTTAAACGATTGTAGAAAGAAGAGAAATCTTGTTCATGCCTTACTTTGATTACATCATATTTTTTTCCAACAAGTTGCTTTACCTGTTGGGCAACCAATTGCATTTCATCCTTTCCATTTGTTGCAGGATTCTTATCAAATCCATTAAAACTCGTTGCCATGGTTACATATAAAACAACTTCAGTAGCACTTGTAATTCTTAGCGTATCCGTAGATGTTTGTACACGTCCGTCTGTTTTGAAAACACCAGCATCTACTGCAAATCGCATGGACAATGAAGAGTCATACTGCACAGCATTTTTCATATCTCCTCTATAGCTGGGTTCTGCTACTGAAGGAGCAATACCGCGCATGGTAATTCTATTTTTAAATGGCAAGAACGCACCTAATTCAGCTTCTATCTTGTTACGCAGTAAAGAATTAAATGAAACCCTTAGGTTCAATTTATTTTTTCCAGATGCCTTTAATTTAATCATCATTACATTGTCTGGATGTGAGACAAATATTTCTCTGGTATAGGTGGTGCCCCCTGATTGAAAACTAACTTGGTGAACACCTGTGTTAAAATCTAATGTTCGCTGATACTGAATTGCATCGTTGATGCCAAAATCTATAAAGAGATTTCCAAGCGGTGCATAGGATGCAGAAAATTTGCCTTGAATAAATCTTGTCAAACTATCCGCCTTTTTATAGTCACCTGCAAACAAAGCTTCACGGATCAAGGGTAAATAATTTTTTGCAGCTGGGTTCATCTTTGGATCAGTTGGATAACCAGCCCAAAGTGTTGATTCATTGAGTGAAATTCGTTCTTGCTGTACTCCACCATAGACCATGCCACCTATTCTCCCATTTCCGACAGGAAGTGCATCTTCAAAATAGGATGCTGGCTTGTTGTACCAGATGTAATCATTGTTATTTAACCAAGCATTACTTGTCGACTTTTCTTGTGCTACAAGCACTTGAGTTGCTTGTAGAAAAAGGAGGAGAAATAGAATTCGCATGAAGTTGATTTAAATGACCTGAAATCCATGTGCATATGGATCATCAGATGGGTCAATAGAAATAATATTGTGTCCGTATATTTTTGCCCAACCTTCGATAGAAGGACGCATCGCAGGCTTTCCAGCAACAGTTGTCTCCTCTTCAATTCTACCAATAAACTTACTGCCGATGATACTTTCATGAATGAAAGTATCGCCCTTTTTTAATTTTCCTCTCGTATACCATTGCGCCATTCTTGCACTTGTTCCTGTTCCGCACGGAGATCGATCAATTGCTTTATCGCCATAAAAAACAGCATTACGTGCTGTCGAAGTTGGGTCAATTACTGCACCACACCAAAGTATATGCGAACAGGAATGTATGGTTGGATTTTCAGGATGTACAAAACTGTATTTCGCATTGATGTTTTTGCGCAACTGTCTTGCCATGCTTATTAACTGATCAGCAGAAAAGAATTCAAGTCCCTTAAAATTTTCTTGCACATCAACAATTGCATAGAAGTTGCCACCATAGGCAACATCGACTTTTATGTTTCCTAAACCCGGACATTCTACTTCAAGATTTTCTTGGTCAAGGTAGCCTGCTACGTTTTTAAGCTTGACAGAAGTAACCTTTCCATTATTGCTGGTATAATCAATCTCTACCAAACCTGCGGGTGCCTCCATTCTAATCTTTCCTTCCACTTTAGGTTTTACCAAACCAGATTCTATTGCAGCTGTAATTGTGCCAATAGTACCATGACCACACATAGGTAAACAACCACTTGTTTCAATAAAGAGCACAGCAAAATCATTTGCAGGATCATGCGGTGGATAGAGAATACTTCCACTCATCATATCATGCCCACGCGGTTCAAACATGAGCCCTTTTCGAATCCAATCAAACTCGCGTAAAAAATGCTGCCGCTTTTCACTCATGTTATTGCCTTCTAAAGCTGGTCCTCCTGAAACAACTAAACGGACGGGATTGCCGCAGGTATGTGCGTCTACACATTCAAAAACATGTCCAGTACAATTATGTTTAACAGCTGTAAGCGGAAGAGAAAGTGGATTTGTAGTCATGATGTTACAAATTAAATAAAATGAACGAAATTGGGTTACAAATCACTAGAATATGGAAACATATGGGAAGATATTGTTGATAGCGATGCCTATTTTTTTGATCCTTGTCTTGTTTGAAAAATGGTATGGATGGAAGACAGGAAAAGATACGGTCAGAATCATGGACATGATTTCCTCCCTATCATCGGGAGTAACGAATGTTACCAAGGATGTTTTGGGATTGAGCTTTGCTATTATCAGCTATGGCTGGATGTATGAAAATTTAGCATTGATTCATATACAAGAAACTATATGGGTTTATATCATCGCTTTTCTTGCTCTTGATTTTTCAGGATATTGTATTCACCGTATACAACATACTACCAATGTTTTCTGGAATGCTCATATCATTCACCACAGCAGTGAGGAGTTCAATCTTGCATGTGCGTTGCGTCAATCTATATCTGTATTTTTCAGAATATTCACATTCTTTCTTCTTCCAGCTGCACTACTAGGTGTTCCTGGAAATGTGATTGCCATTGTTGCACCATTACATCTTTTTATTCAATTTTGGTACCATACACAGTTGATTGGAAAAATGGGGTTCTTGGAGAAAATCATAGTAACTCCATCTCATCACAGAGTACATCATGCGATCAATCCTGAATACATTGACAAGAACTATTCACAGGTATTTATCATTTGGGATAAGCTATTTGGCACCTTCCAAGAGGAGCAAGATCATATTCCACCAGTGTATGGTATTACTAGGCCTGTAGCCACCTGGAACCCTGTCAAAATTAACTTCCAACACATGTTTTTGTTAATCAGTGATGCATGGAGGACAAAAAATTGGAATGATAAATTGCGTATTTGGTTTATGCCAACGGGATGGAGACCAGCTGATGTTGCAGAAAAATATCCAGTTTATAAAATTGAAGATGTGTATGACTTTGAAAAATACAATCCGGTAAGCAGTAAAGCATTGCAAGCCTGGTCTTTCATGCAACTCTTTATCTTATTAGGATTTATTTCTTATCTCTTTGGCAACCTAGCATCGATTGGTAGTCCGGGTATTTTTCTTTACGGACTTTTCATCTTTGCTTACATCTACGCAATGACAGAATTGATGGATGGTAATCCTATCGCTTATATTTGGGAGGGAA
>JBDLUR010000053.1:0-4690 GCA_039805205.1 Bacteroidota bacterium | reverse complement strand
CGGAGTTGATAGCGCAGGGCTTCAGTTATTTTTTTGGAATCATTCAGCAGCGGATTGCTATAATCTGGGGGCAAGATAACAGCAGCTGCAAAAACCGGACCAGCCAAGCATCCTCTGCCTGCCTCATCGCATCCAGCCTCTGGCATCAATTCCTGAAAAAACGGTTTGAGCATCAGCTGCAAAGTAGCAAGAAAAATTCATCAAAAATATGGTCGCTCGATTAAGCGCAATACCTTTGCAGCATGAATCAAACCACAAGTGTAACGAAGTCGAAGGCAGTCGCCATTTGGTTATTGGTAGGTGTAGGCATGATCATCATACAGGTATTGCTTGGTGGTATCACCAGACTAACGGGTTCTGGTTTATCTATAACAGAATGGAAACCTATTCTAGGTGCATTGCCGCCCATGAATGAGGCGGATTGGTTGAAGGCGTTCGAACAGTATAAACAAATCGGGCAATACAAGCATTTGAATTTTGAGTTTACTTTATCTGATTTCAAATTCATTTATTTCTGGGAATGGTTTCACCGTGAATGGGCAAGATTGATTGGTGTGGTTTTCTTTATTCCATTTGTATGGTTCATTGTCAAGAAAAAAATTGAAAAGTGGATGATCAATCCCATGATCATTTTATTCTTGTTGGGTTTGTTACAGGCATTACTCGGTTGGATCATGGTAGCAAGCGGATTGAACCAAGAAGATTTATACGTTGATCATATTCGTTTAGCGATTCATTTTATTGCAGCGTTAGGATTGTTATGTTATACACTTTGGTTTGCGTTGGTATTGTTGGTGCCCAATGAAGAAAGAGTTGTCGCTGCTCCTTTGAAAAAATTCACGAATTATTTGTTGGTGCTTTTGGTTGTCCAGTTAATTTTTGGTGCATTCATGGCAGGATTGAAAGCTGCTAATTTTGCCACGACTTGGCCTTTGATTAATGGAGAATTTATTCCTTCCTCTTTGGCGAATGATAGTTTGTCGACTTTCACACATGATCCTTTAGCCGTTCATTTCATACATCGCAATCTTGCCTATCTGTTGGCCATCATGATTATCTTATGGTATGGTAAGGCAAAGCAAGTTGAAGCAGGAGTTTATTTTAGTCGATGGAGAAGTGTTCCACTTGTGTTGGTCTTGCTGCAAGTTATATTGGGAATCCTGACTGTATTATATGCAAACAACAGCACCGCGCTGCTTTGGTTGGGAGTAGCCCACCAGTTCACAGGCATGATGCTGTTGTTGTCTTTTATAATGGTCGCTTATCTTATAAAAAAGAAATAAACTTATTTCTTTAAACGCTTGAAGACATAACGGGTGATAAAAATCCCCACACCATCGTCTTTACCTGCGTCACTCTCTACCGCGCTGTTCACAAAAGCAAGGTCCCATCCCTCTTCAGCCATAGCGTTTAGTTTAGAGGTGACCACTGCATCATTAGCTACGATGTTCTGAAAACGAATGCCACCAATGTTATAAAAATTCAAGAGTTTGGTTTCATCAAAACCTTTTACGCGAATATCTGCACGATCTGATGCGTTTCTTGAATTCTCCTCTTCGCTTCTTGTGGTGGTAAATTCTTTGTAGTCTCTGGTTTCGTTGGAAGTAGTCATTCTTGATCTGCCCAATCCACTTGGAACAATAGACTCAACAGTAGTGATGATTCTAAATTCATATTTCTGTGCGAAACTGCTTGATGCACCTAATAAACAGAGCATTAAAAAAATAAAATTCTTTTTCATGATTGTAGTTTTAGTACTACTAAGTTAATCATGAAAACTATTTCCATGGATTTTTAAATTGGGGAAGTATCAATTATTGAAAAACCAGTTATTGTGAGTTTTATAATAATCATCACTTGATTTACAAACTTGATTATTGTGCATTGAAATTGATTTCATAACCCAGCAATTGTTTCAACTGCGATGTAGTGATGCGTTGTACTTCTTCAGTTGCATCATTTCTAAATAACAGTGCATGCATGATGAGTTTAGTTCTTGTGTTGTAAACAATTTTCCAAACGTAATCTGGTACTGCTACGCCTTTTCCTATTTTATTTTTACCATAAATAGCACCAGCATAAATTTTTAAAATATCTTTCTGACTTTCTTTCCTGATTGTAGTTTCCCAGCTTTTCCAAGATCCTCTGTTGAGTTTAGGATGTTGAGGGATGCAATTGTAAAAAGAGAAGGTGCATTTTTCTTTGTCGCAATCAAATGCAAAATCTTCAGCATTCACAAGATGCCCCTTATCATAACCACTCTTTGCATAATCACTACTCGATGCTGTCCTGAATTCTTTTTTAAAATTCATTCGTTCTCTTGAACAATCACCACCTCCTTTGTAGAGATAGTAAACAACATAAAGTGGCGCTTTTAATTGATAAGAGAAGTATGAAGTATATACATCTTTTTGTACAACAGTATCGATGCGTTGTGCGAAAAGGGATGTACTAACCAATAACCCCAACAAGCAGCAGATTAATGCTTTGCTGCAATTCTTTAAAATTGTTGGAAGGTGTTTATTCTGAATTACCATTTGATTAATGCACTGCCCCAAGTGAAGCCAGAACCAAATGCAGCAAGACAAACCAAGTCGCCTTCCTTAACTAAACCTTTTTCCCAAGCTTCACAAAGTGCGATGGGGATAGAGGCGGCGGTTGTATTACCGTAATGTTGAATATTGTTGTAGACTTGATCATCTCTAAGTTTGAGGGTATGTTGTACAAACTGAGCGATGCGCAGATTGGCTTGATGCGGAATCAATAGATTGATGTCGGCTGGAGTGAGGTTGTTTTTTAGAAGTGCTTCCATGATGACTTCAGGGAATTTGACCACTGCTTTTTTGAAAACAGCTGGTCCATCCATGTAAGGATAGATTTGGCCATCATCAATCATTTGGTGACTGAAAAACATTTGTCCGATTTCTGCCTCATCAAAACTGGCATATTTTTCTTCCTTCCAATGGTTGGCATGTGTACCAGGGTTGCACATGGCTAGGATTTCTGCACTTTCACCATCACTGTGTAAATGTGTGCTCATCACACCTTGATCAGCTTTGTCTGTTGATTGTAAGACTACTGCACCGGCTCCATCGCCAAAAATGACACTTACGTTTCTACCTCTGGTGGTGAAATCCAATCCGAAAGAATGTTTTTCACTACCTATCACTAATATGTTCTTGTACATACCCGAGCGAATGAACTGATCACCTACACTCAAAGCATAAACAAAACCACTGCATTGGTTGCGAATATCCAACGCGCCGATTTCTTTCATTTTCATGGCTCTTTGTACCAATACCCCACAGCCAGGGAAATAATAATCCGGGCTTAGAGTAGCAAAGATGATGAAGTCGATGTCTTGTGGTGTTATACCCGCACGTTCGATGGCGATTTTTGCCGCCTCAATTCCCATTGTGGTAGTCGTTTCTTCCGTTCTATGCGCATATCTTCTCTCTTGAATACCCGTCCTTTCTTGGATCCATTCGTCGCTGGTCTCCATGTATTTCAACAAATCATTGTTAGTCACTACGTTAGAAGGGAGGTATTTACCAATTCCGGCAATTTTTGATTGGGGCATAGCAGCAATTTTAGATAAGAAACGACTGTTTTTGAGTCGAAAAACTACGCAAACATAAAAAATCTTGGTCGACCACCCACTTTTAGGAGGATGATTCAATAAGGATTTGCCTAACCCTTAACAAAAAGGGAGTACACAACCTTAATTTAACTTGCCTACCCGCCGAAAAAAGGGTAACTTGCGGCCTCTAAACAAGATTATGAATATTAGGAACATAGCCATCATTGCACACGTTGACCATGGAAAGACAACCTTGGTAGATAAGATTTTACATACCGCGAAGGTTTTCCGTGACAACCAGGAGACTGGCGATTTGATCATGGATAGTAACGATTTGGAAAGGGAAAGAGGTATTACTATTTTCAGTAAGAACGCTTCGGTTACTTATAAAGATGTGAAAATCAACGTGATAGACACTCCGGGTCACGCCGATTTTGGTGGTGAGGTAGAGCGTGTATTGAAAATGGCCGATGGTGTAATCTTGTTGGTGGATGCATTTGAGGGTCCCATGCCACAAACTCGTTTTGTGTTGCAGAAGGCACTTCAATTGAACCTACATCCGATTGTAGTTATTAATAAAGTAGATAAGCCAAATTGCCGTCCTGATGAAGTTCATGACGCAGTTTTCGAGTTGTTCTTCAACTTAGATGCTACTGAAGAGCAGTTGAACTTCCCAACCTATTATGGTTCTGGTAAAAATGGTTGGTTCAATGATAGTCTTACGCCGACTGAAGACATCATCCCATTGATGGATGGTATTATTAAGCACGTTCCTGAACCAAAGACTGAAGAAGGAACTTTGCAATTGCAAATTACTTCACTTGACTATTCTTCTTTCTTGGGTCGTATTGCTATCGGTAAAGTAGCAAGAAATACCATCAAGGAAAATCAGCCAATCACTTTGATGCAGACTGATGGAACCATCAAGAAGCAGCGTGTAAAAGAGTTGTATGTATTTGAGGGAATGGGTAAGCGCAAAGTGACTGAAGTACATGCAGGTGATTTGTGTGCTGTGGTAGGTATTGAAGATTTTAATATTGGTGATACGATAGCTGATTTTGAAAACCCAGAAGCATTGCCGGTTATCCATGTGGATGAGCCGACCATGAG
>JBDLUR010000052.1:0-4675 GCA_039805205.1 Bacteroidota bacterium | reverse complement strand
AGCATACCCTGACGAGCAGCACCATCACCAAAGAAAGTAAGGCTCACATTATCTGTACCCTTGTACTGTTCAGCGAAAGCTAAACCAGCACCAGTACCAATTTGTGCTCCAACAATACCATGACCACCAAAGAATGCTTCTTTTAAACCAAAGAAGTGCATACTTCCGCCCTTTCCTTTTGAACAACCAGTTGCTTTACCATACAGCTCGGCCATACATGCGTTGGCTGAAATGCCTTTTGCTAATGCCAATCCGTGGTCGCGGTAAGCCGTAATAAACGGATCTTCAGCTCTCGTAGCGGTCATACAACCAGCTGCCAAAGCCTCCTGACCAATATAGAGGTGACAAAAACCTCTGATTTTCTGCATACCATAAAGCTGTCCTGATTTCTCCTCAAACCTTCTGAGCAAGAGCATCATTTCGTACCAGTAGAGGTAAGTTTCTTTAGTGAATTTGATTGAACCCATATTTGATAAAAGATTCTTTTTCTGAAAGATGTGCAAATATACTGCGAAATTCATAAAACTGACTTTTTCAAGGGATGTTCTACCATTAATTTTAGTGGGTTAGTGTATTTTTACATCCCGCTTAAATTTTGCTCCAGATTTCCCATATCAACCTCCTCCAATTTCGGAACTACAGTTCCGCTAAATTCTTGTTTCCCAACAGGGTGACTGCCATTTGTGGGGCCAACGGTAAGGGGAAGACCAATCTGTTGGATGCCATCTACTACCTCTGCTTTACCAAAAGCTATTTTAGTAAACCCGATCAACAATCGGTTGAAATTGGAAATGCAGGGTTTAGAATCGATGCAGCCTTTCAAAAAAAGGAACAAGCTGTCAATATTGCTTTATTGCTCAGGGAAAACAACAAAAAAGAGCTCAAGCTCGATGGGGAAATCATAACTCCTTTCTCTACTCATATCGGTCGTTTCCCGATTGTATTTGTAGCTCCAGATGATGTTGTCTTAATTACAGGTGCCAGTGAGGAAAGAAGAAAACTGGTGGATACTGTGCTATCTCAAACCAATCCTGATTACTTGAATGCGCTTATTCAATATGGTAAAGTTTTGCAGGAACGTAACCGGTATTTGAAAAGTCAGGATATGGATGGTATTGACTTTACCCTGCTCGAAACATTTGATTTTCAGTTGGTGAATTTAGGTAGTAAAATAATTGATTGGAGAACAAAGTTTTTCGATGCTTTCATACCGACTGTCTCTGAACTGTTTGCGTTTATTTCAGAGGGACATGAAAAGCCGGAGCTTGCCTATGCGCCATCAACAAGCATAGAACGCTACAAGGAGAACATGCTGTTAAGCCGTCAAAAAGATTTGATTTTACAAAGGACCAACGTGGGTATTCATAAGGATGATCTGGAATTGAGCATGAACGGACTCCCCTTCAAACAAATGGCTTCTCAAGGTCAGCGCAAAAGCATGTTGTTTGCGATCAAGCTGGCGGAATTTGAGTTCTTAAAAGCCAATCTTGGATTTGAACCTATTCTTTTATTAGACGATGTATTTGAAAAATTAGATCAACAACGACTTGAAAAATTATTGGAATGGGTTTGTGCTAGAAACAAGGGACAAGTTTTTTTAACGGACACCCATCAAGAAAGGATTTCAAAAGCACTTGATCAATTTGATTTAACTTACCACCTTATTCAATTGTAAATGGCAGATGCAATTTCTTTAGGCGATGCAGTAAAAAAATTCCTGGAATCCAGCAGGATCAAACAGCAAATTCAATCGCTGAGTGTGGAAGACCATTGGGAAAAAATAATGGGTAAGACCATTTCCAACTATACTGATAAAATTGAAATCAGGAACAAAACACTTTTTATTTATACTTCAGTAGCACCACTCAAAAATGAATTGGTCTTTCAAAAAGACCTGATCAAAGAAAGAGTGAATGAAGTAATGGGTGCTGATACCATTACGGATGTTGTTATTGCTTAAGCCTTATTGAATCGACTTCAGTAAGTCTGCTCTCCCCCATTTGTTTAATATCACCCCTTGTTGAATTTTATAAATAGTGGGATTAGAACGAGCCGCTGTTTTTACCGCGACTAAATCGCTTTTGAAAACAGGGATATCTATTTTGTTTGTTGCAAATAAACTACTTAATTCTTCAAACGCTGGAGTGATGGCGATCAGTGGTCTGTCGTTTGTTTTTGCAAAAGCGACAATATCTTGGAAGGAAGCTATCCAATCAGCGGGACTATCACTGGGCTTTCTAACCAACAAGACCAACATTTCTCTTGGATCACCCAAAATAGCAGCAGTTGTATCAACACCAGAAGGAGTCATGATTACAAAATCTTTGATAGCTGGTTCTGCATTACCTTTTCGCACAACCTTATCATAACGCTTTACAAAGGTGTAGGCACTATCATTGAAATCTTCTGGGAAATGTTCTGCATCAAACTCAACCTCTTTACCCTCTTTCTGATAAACGAAATTGATTACCGTGCTATCTGGAATTGCTCCAGCAGGTATTTGCATTTTCTCTTCGATGTCTACTCCTTTTTTATAAGGAAGACAATCAAAAAGTGGAAGATGTTCCAATACATACCATTGCATTGCGAAAGATGCAATAGTTACCAAGATCAAAAGAATGATGGATGTTAGCGGTGCAAAAAATGCTTGAATCTGATCTCTTTTGATCAATAAGAATCCAATCAATATAAATAATATGATGTCCTTAGTAAACGACTGCTCTGCAGTCAGCTTGATACAATCACCAAAACATCCGCACTCTTTTATTTTTCCAGATAAAACTGCATAGCCAGTTAAGAAAGTAAAGAAGATGATGAGCAAAAATAATAACCAACTGAATAGTCTAAACTGCCATCCTATGATGACTGCAAATCCAGCGATGATTTCAAAGGCAATCATTAGGATGGAAAATGCAAGTGTATATTCATTGAGGAAATCCAAGTGCCAGATCTCAAAAAACTCTTGCATCTTGTAACTTAATCCCAATGGGTCGTTGGCCTTAATGAGTCCACTGAAAATAAAGAGTACCCCAACAAATATTCTAATTGCATTTAAAAGCAAACGCATGTAAGTCGTTTTAAGATGAATGACCGGTTTTTCCTTCTGCTATCAAGATCAATCCAAACAAAGCATAGTTGATGATGTCTACAAAGTTGGCATCAATGCCTTCACTGATGATGGTTTTGCCATCGTTGGATAATATTTGTCTAACCCTTGCGAGTTTCATGATGATCAGATCTACAAAACTTTCCTGACTCATGTCTCTCCAGGCTTCACCATAATCGTGGTTTTTATCCAACATGGTAGTCTTCGCGAAATCTGCATTTCTATTGTAAAATGCTTCCACCTCACCCACATTCAACTCTTGCACTTCGCTATCACCAATTTCTAATTGTATCAATCCAATGATGCCATAATTGACAATACCCTTGAATTCAGCGGCGATATCATCTTGCACCTTCTGCACTTTTTTTTCCTGAATGGTACGAATCCTCATAGCCTTGATAAAAATCTGATCTGCTATAGATATGATCCTTAGACATCTCCAAGAGGTGCCGTAATCCTTTGTCTTTTTCAGAAAGATATCCTTACAAGTAGTTAAGGCTTGATCGTATTGTATATTTGTGTTTGTACTCATTGTAATTGCTTTGCAGCACGGCAAAAATAGGAAAGAAAATCATGTTCACACTTAATTCCAATGGTAAGCAGTTAAATATCAATACCCCACTGGTTATGGGGGTATTAAATTGTACAGATGATTCCTTTTATGAAGGCAGTCGGTCTTTACAACTGACCGATCTGCAACAGCGGATTGATCAAATGATAGTTGAGGGGGTTGATATTATAGATGTAGGGGGACAAAGTACAAAGCCGGGTGCTGTTCAAATTGAAACAGAAACTGAAATTGATAGGGTCAAAGGAGCATTAGACTATATACATGCACAATATCCAAATCAATGGGTCTCCATTGACACCACCAGATCAGAGGTTGCACAATTTGCGGTATCACATGGAGCTGATATTGTCAATGACATCAGTGCTGGAAATATGGATGACAAGATGATTTCGACTGTCGCTGCGTTGGGTGTCCCCTATATCTGCATGCACATGCAAGGCCGACCTGAAACTATGCAAATAGCTCCAACTTATGGTAATGTCACTAAGGATGTTATTGATTTTTTCAAAGAAAAAATTGCAACATTAAACGAAGCAGGAATCAAAGAAATCATCATCGACCCAGGATTCGGGTTTGGAAAGACAATTGAGCACAATTACCAATTGATGCATGACTTGGAACAGTTTCATCAATTTGAATTTCCTTTATTGGTGGGGATTTCTAGAAAATCCATGATCTATAAATTATTAGGAACTACATCTGAAGAAGCCTTAAATGGTACAACGATGTTGAATACCATTGCGCTCATGCACGGTGCACATATTCTACGTGTTCATGATGTAAAGGCCGCCAAAGAGGTTGTCAAATTGTATAATCAGCTTGATTTACATAAATAAAAAAAGGAGCACATATAGTGCTCCTTTTCAAATTTTTTCATCTTATTAGTGAGGCATTTGTGGCATTGGAGCTCTAACAAGATCCTTCACCTCTACAACTTCAACATCAAAGATCAAGTTCTGATTAGGCTTGATCGCAGGAGGATTCCCTTGTGGACCATA
>JBDLUR010000051.1:0-3856 GCA_039805205.1 Bacteroidota bacterium | reverse complement strand
CGTCTATAAATATTCATAAATGCCAAAGATTTAGAATATTAATAGATTATTATGAATAAAATATTGAAATTTGCGGCGGAAAAAAGAAACAAAATATGAGGAGAATAACGATTGCAAAAGGAGATGGAATTGGTCCGGAAATCATGAATGCAACTTTAGAAATTTTAAAGGCAGCAGGAGCGCAGATTGAGATTGACGAAATTGAAGTGGGTGAGAAAGTTTATTTGTCGGGAAACTCATCCGGTATTTCATCAGAATCTTGGGATATCATCAGAAGAAACAAGGTTTTCTTGAAAGCCCCGATTACTACTCCTCAGGGTGGTGGTTACAAAAGTTTAAATGTATCTACACGTAAGTTTTTGGGTTTGTATTCTAATGTAAGGCCTTGTAGAAGTTTCCATCCTTATATCAGCACCAAGCATCCCGTAATGGATATTGTTATTGTTCGTGAGAATGAAGAAGATTTATATGCAGGGATTGAACACCAACAAACAGATGAAGTGGTGCAGTGTCTTAAATTGATTAGCCGACCAGGTTCTGAAAAAATTGTGCGTTATGCTTTCGAATATGCAAAACAACAAAACAGAAAAAAAGTAACCTGTTTTACCAAGGATAATATCATGAAGCAAACAGATGGTTTGTTCCATGAGG
Source organism: Bacteroidota bacterium (assembly GCA_039805205.1). Lineage (GTDB taxonomy): Bacteria > Bacteroidota > Bacteroidia > Chitinophagales > Chitinophagaceae > Pollutibacter. The sequence goes on along the minus strand of JBDLUR010000051.1, from coordinate 3,205 downwards.
TATTCAATGAAATTGCGAAAGAATATCCAGAAATTGAAACTGAACACTGGATCATTGATATTGGTGCAGCTAAAATTGCTGATACACCTGAAGTATTTGATGTAATTGTAATGCCTAACCTTTATGGTGATGTAGTGAGTGATATTGCAGCTCAGATTACAGGATCAGTTGGACTAGCGGGTTCTTCTAATATTGGTGAAGAGTGTGCCATGTTTGAAGCGATACATGGTTCTGCTCCAATGATTGCGGGACAAAATATTGCTAACCCTTCTGGTTTATTACAGGGCGCTATTTTGATGCTTACACATATTGGTCAAAATGGTGTTGCACAGAAAATTCAAAATGCTTGGTTGAAAACCATTGAAGATGGAACGCATACGTTTGATATCTATAAAGAAGGGACAAGCAAAGTGAAAGTAGGGACCAAAGAATTTGCTGAAGCAGTTATTGCAAATTTAGGTCAGCAACCAGCAGTACTTCAATCGGTGACTTACTCTGATAACACCATCATGAATCTGCCTAAGTATCAGCGCAAGGCTGCAGCGAAAAAAGATTTAGTTGGTGTAGATATCTTTCTTCATTGGAGAGGTGAAGATCCAAATGAACTTGCAGCACTTGTTAAGCAAGTGAATGTTTCTGGAGTTGAACTTACTATGATCACTAATAGAGGAATCAAGGTTTGGCCAGAAGGTTTCAAAGAAACATTCTGTACAGATCATTGGAGATGCAGATTTAAACCACTTAAGGGTGCATCCATCACCAAGCAATCCATCATTGAATTGCTTTCACAAGGAATTCAATTTGATCTTGATATCATTAAAACTGAAAATCTTTATGCCTTCGATGGGGTTGAAAAATACTCCTTAGGACAAGGACAGTAAATTAAAAATCCCGCTAGAAAGCGGGATTTTTTTTGCTTTAAGAATAGGTCGTTTATCTCAATGTACTTGTATCAACTCTTGTTGGTGTTTCTTTCCCTGCTACAATTCCTCTTGCGCTTAAGGCAATTGCTTTGATGATAGCCGACATGTTATCCATATCTAATGTGCCAATCTCATCACTTGCTTTGTGGTAATGCGGTTCCTGGTCCATTTTTGCTGTGGATATGGTATGTGCTGGAACACCTAATCTTGCTAGTGTTGCATTGTCTGATCTGTAAAACAATTGCTGATCGGGATATGGATCTGGGTAAAAGTTGAAACCAGTTCCTGTCAGGTTCTTCTGTAAAATTTCTCCCATGTTGGTTTTATCAAAACCAGTAATGTAGGCGCTGTTCTTTCCCCATTTGCTTTCTGTGCCAATCATCTCGATGTTGAACATGGCCATTACTTGCTTAGGATCAAATTGTTTTGAGAAGTATGTCGCTCCAAAACCACCAATTTCTTCAGCAGTGAATGCAGCAAAAATTAATGTGCGTTCATTTTGGTTCAATGCTTTGTAATACTTGGCCAACATGATCATGGCTGTAGTACCAGCAGCATCATCGTTTGCGCCGTTGTAGATGGAATCGTTGTCCTTCATGTTTCTGGCATTGATTCCTAAGTGATCATAGTGGCCAGAGAAGATCACGTATTCGTTGGCTTTTGATTTTCCAGGGATGATGCCTACCACATTTGCCAAAGGCAATTCAGTTAGCTCTTGGGTTGCTTCAATTTTAAATTTGGTTGGCGTTTCATTGGAAATGATAAATATTATGTTTGGCTGGCTTTGGTAAAACTGTCCTCCTCTTTGTGTAGCTCTTGCAAAGATTTGTTCATGTGTGCTATCTACAAATACAATTGTATTTTTAGAAGAGGCTGAATATTTTCTCCATTCGTTTACAAAGTTCGCACCTCTTGGTATGCTCGCAATTTCATAACCTGATTTTTCAGTGATGCTCAAAGATTTTTGAACAGAGTTGATGCTGAATTTTACAACTTTTGGGATAGTATTTACATCTAGGTTGTCTGCATCCAAACGGTTTAATTGTATTTGTGCTGACAAAACCTTCGGACGAATCATGGCGAAGGATTGCAAATAAGAATTGTTGTTACCTCCTTTTTTCAATCCAATTTTTTCAAATTCACTGGCAATGAATGCTCCAGCTTTTTCAATGCCTGGTGTAAAGGTGCGTCTGCCTTGCATTTCATCAGAAGAAAGTGTTGCTTCAATTCTTCTGGTTTCTTCCATTGAGATCACTTCAAGTTTGTCTTGTCCGAATGCAGATCCCGCAATAAATAAAAGGACTAATAATTTTTTCATGTTTTATAATTTTTATGTACCACCCCGCCGCACAAGTGCGGCACCCCTCCTATTCTAGGAGGGGAGTTATTTTTTTATCCTCTAATGACTCCCCTGCAATTTACTGCACCGCAGTTACATTGAAAAGGTTCCATTTCTTTATCTAATAATTTGGCGTAATCCAAAGTGAGCTCTTCGTTTTGTTGGATGTCTCTTGTTGCGACCATGTTCAACCCGCGCATTTCTGTGTTGGCATTGCAGCTGTGGTTTTGTGGCGACCATTCACTTGGTTCTTCATCCCAGATGGCATATACATCTCCACCCAACGGATAAGCATATTGCCTGAACCATCTTTTTCCTTCTTCATCCCAATGCTGCTCTACATGTGCTTTAGAAACAATGCGTGTAGGTCTTTCTTCCCCCCTGTACAATATTTCTCCTGCTTGAATCAATCGCTTAGCATAGATACCATAGCCTGAAATTGAATTGCCTTTCATCTCAAAAGCTTTCTGCTTTCTTTGGTGACGGGCAATACCTTCTGCAATGATGTGTTGAAGAAAACCAGCTTGTCCAATACCATCGAACTTCAAAATATAATCTGCTGATCCTTCATAGCCATCCGCATAAAAAACAGAACAAGTAAAATTCACTTCTAAAAAATAAATATCATTTCCACGCACACGAAAATCCATTCGCGCATAACCCCTTCCACTAAAGCCTTTTAATATTTTTTCTGCGGCTTCGCGCAGTTGCACTTCTATTGCTTCATCATTACAAGGAATATTGGCTCCCGGATGTAGTTCTGCTGTTTTTAAACTGTAGGTTTTAAATGCAAATCCTTCAGGGAAAATGTATTCAACGGGTTTGAAACTTTTGCATGTTTTTCCATCGGGATTGGCAGCGACTAAAACAGTAAACTCTCTTCCCTCAATGTATTCTTCTACCAACAACTCGGGGTATTCGCCTAGTATAGCTGATACTTTAT
>JBDLUR010000050.1:0-2594 GCA_039805205.1 Bacteroidota bacterium | reverse complement strand
AGCTTGAACCACTCACTTTCTCCACTATAAGCGCCAAAAGTGCATAATTGGTGTTGCAATAATCAAAATAGGCGTCTGGTCGGCCAATGTCCAATAAGGCAGATTTATCAATGATCAACTGTAATATATCCTGATTTGTAAGGGTCTTTTTGGTATCCCATCCTACATGTTCAGCAAAATGGACATAGTTGGGGAGTCCGCTACGGTGGCTCAACAGGTTTCTTACTGTAATCTTAGGAAAGGGGAAGCCATTTAAAAAAAAAGCGACTGGCTGGTCAATGCTGATTGATTTATCTTCAAAAAGCTTCAGTATGGCCATCGCAGTGATGGTTTTGGACACCGAGGCCAGATGAAATGAGGTAGATGAATTAATAGAATCTCCTTTCAAAACCTCTTTGAGCCCATTGTAAGCCTCAAAAATAATTTTACCATTTCTGCTCACCAGTAAGCCACCATTGAAACGAGATCTCAACAAAGTTTGTTGATAAAATTTTTCACTTGAATTTTTAAGTGTTTGATCCTCTGCCGACAATACAGGGTTTTCATTGATTTCTTTGATATAGGAAACTGCTGGTGCAGTCTTTTCAATTTTTAGTCGAGAATCTGCAAAATAAAAAAGTGCTAAAAATACTATAAACAAGACCGCAAATACCTTCAATTTCTGCATGTGTGCCCTTAAATTGGATGCGCAATAATAAGTTGTTAATTTCGCATAAAAATACACTAAAAACCAATGGCCCTAACAAACAATACCAGCTATCCTAAAGACAAAATCAAAATTTTGTTCCTGGAAAACATCAGCGACGCTGCAATCAAAGTGTTTAGAGATGCTGGCTATACCGATATAAAAAAAATAGGTGGAGCACTAACTGAAGAACAACTTATTGATGAAATCAAAAATGTTCATCTTTTAGGTATTCGATCAAAGACTCAGGTTACCGACAAAGTGTTGAAGCATGCCGCAAAACTTCAAGCCATTGGATGTTTTTGTATTGGAACCAATCAGGTCAACTTACAAGCTGCCACTAAAAAAGGTGTTGTAGTTTTCAATGCTCCTTATAGTAACACAAGATCAGTTGCGGAATTGGTAATAGGGGCATCTATCATTCTGATCAGAAAAATTCTAGATAAAAATAATGCGGCTCACAAAGGCATTTGGCAAAAAGATGCGAAAGGTAGTTTTGAGTTAAGAGGTAAAACTTTGGGTATTATCGGATATGGAAACATTGGTTCTCAAGTGAGTGTGCTTGCTGAAGCATTAGGCATGAAAGTTATTTTTTACGACACTATAACCAAATTACCACTCGGAAATGCCGAATCAAGAAAGTCCATCAAGGATGTAGTTTCTCAAGCAGATATTGTTACTCTGCATGTCCCTGAAACAAATCAAACAAAAAATCTCATCAATAAAACGGTCATCAAGCAATTCAAAAAAGGTAGCATCTTAATTAATTATGCGAGGGGAGAAGTAGTCGACTTAGATGCGTTGAAAGTCGCTTTGCTTGATGGTCAACTGTCAGGTGCAGCCATTGATGTATTCCCATTAGAGCCTGAAAAAAATGGTGATGTATTTACTTCTCCACTTCAACATATCCCTAATGTGTTACTCACTCCTCACGTTGGTGGATCTACTGAAGAGGCGCAATATAACATTGGCGAGGACGTAAGTGCTAAATTGCTTCAATACCTTGAAGTAGGTGCCACCTATGGTTCACATACAGTTCCAGAAATCAATCTTCCTTCTCAAGAGGGTACTCACCGTATTTTACATATTCATTCCAACGTGCCAGGTGTATTATCTGAAATCAACAGCAGATTATCAGAAAATAAAATCAATATACTTGGTCAGTATCTCAAAACAAACGACGAAATCGGATACGTTGTTTTGGATATTGATAAGAAGCTCTCCAAAAATGCAGTTGAGTTGTTGAAGCAAGTTAAGGGTACTCTAAAAGTGAGGTTGTTGTACTAATGATGAATCAGCAAGAAATTCTGAGTAATTATTTTAAGGATAATCCTGTATTGGATAGCCAAACATTTGGTAATGGATTAATTCACAAGACTTATATTCTTTCTAAAGAAAATATTCCCGCATTCATCTTACAGCAGATCAACACTAACGTTTTCAAATGGCCTGATGCGATTGAAAATAATCTTCAGTTGTTGAAAGGATATTTAGAAGACTCTGATCATGAACTGATTTTGCCATTACCACTTCAGAATTTATCTGGGGCATTACATACTAATGTTAACAATAAAGTTTTCAGGGTTACAAAGTATGTGGAGGGCTCACATGCTATTGATGCCTGCTTGCAACCTGAACAAGCCTATGAGGCGGCTTTTCAATTTGGTCAATTTACTTCCTCTTTCGCTGGGTTAGATATTAGTCGCTTAAAAGCGACAATTCCTGATTTCCACAACCTGACCTTCAGGTGGAAACAATTTGAGCAAGCACTTGCCAACGGAAATCCAGCTCGTATTCAACAAGCGAGCAAAGAAATAAACACTATTCTCGACAACAAATCAATTGTAACAAAGTACGAACTTATTTGTAGTTCAGATCAATTTAAACAACGCGTTACACACCACGATAC